>JAAURV010000095.1 GCA_012032065.1 Hyphomicrobiales bacterium | reverse complement strand
GAGCTCCACGAGTTTTGCGTCGAGTTCTTGGCCCAGTTCGGCGGCGGCCATCACCACCTTGTATTCGCGCTTTAGGCCGGAGCTCAGGGTTTCGGTCACTTGCATGTCGGTTCTCGTTTCTCGAGGTGAAAGTTTGGCTACGGACAATGGCGCGCTGGTGCGGGCGGAGGGACTTGAACCCCCACGGGTTTCCCCACAGGAACCTAAATCCTGCGTGTCTGCCAATTTCACCACGCCCGCGCGCTGCCAAAGGCCCCGGGCCATCACAATGGGCGCGGTCTATAGCAGAGGGGTTTTAGGGATGCCAGAGAAGAAAAGATCATGGTCAAGCCTTTGATTGGCCGGGCCAATTGGAGGCGGCGACGCCCAATGCGATGAGTGCAGCACCGGCCCAGACGGGCCAGCCGTAGCGTTCGCCCAGGAAGATTGCGCCGGCGGCAAGGCCGACCGCCGCCGAGACATAGCCGATCTGGCTGAGGTAAGTGGGGCCGCCGACCTTCTGGAGGCGGAAGAAGACGGCAAACATCGCGGCGGAGACGAGGCATTGAAGGGCGGCGAGACCGGAGTTGGCGGAGAGCGTTTCGCGCCAGTTGTCTCTCGCGGCGAAAGCGAGGAGCGGAAGGAAGAGGACTGTTGCGCCCGTGTTGGCGACCGCGGCCATGCGGAGCGGAGTCATGTCTGCGGGCCAGGCTGCGGTGCGAAACACATTTCCTGCGGCAAGCGATACCGGAATGAAAGCGGCTGCAAGGAGCCAGAACAGACTTAACTTGTCCGGCGAGAGCGCGGTTCGCCCGAGTGCTATGATCACAAAGCCCGCAAAGCCAAGCGCCACGCCTGCCAGCAATGGCCGGTCCGGAGGGCGCACCTTCAAAATCATGGAGAGTGCCGCTGTGAAAACCGGGGAGAAAGCAAACGAGAGCGAAACGAGCCCGCTGCCGATATGCGGGATCGAGGCGAACACCAGCGTGTTGGGCAGAACATAAGCGAGAAGCCCGGCTGCGATGCCGAAGGGGATGTGGCTAGTTTTCCAAGGCGATTTGTCTCCGATGAAGTTCGCCACGAGAAGCAGCGCGCCAGGCACGATGGAAATCATCGCGGCCCACATGATGGGATCGGCGCCGCCGGCCATCGCGAGTTTGCCAATGGGGAAATAGAGGCCGAGCAGAAGGCCTGTGGTCAGCAGCAGGAAAAGGCGGCTCTCGAAGAGGTGCATCAGAGGCCGATTGCCTCGATCAGATCTTCGGCGATCAGCGTGCGGCGCGGATTTCGATTGGCGGCATCGGCGTGAAGCCAAGCGCCAGCTGCCGCCGCCTCGAAGGCTTCCAAACCTTGCGCGATGAGGCCGGTGATGATGCCCGCCAACACATCGCCAGAGCCCGCGGTTGCCAGTTTGGGCGAGCCGTTGGTGTTGACGATGGCGCGGCCGTCGGGTGCGGCGATCACCGTGTCGGGGCCTTTGAAGAGGACGACGGCTCCGGAGCGTTTCGCGGCTTCTTTGGTGCGCTCGATCTTGTTGACGCCAGTTTTAACGAGATCGGGGAACAGCCGCGTGAACTCGCCTTCATGTGGTGTCATTACGCAGGGGCGTTGCTTGATGCCGTCGAAGAGAAGGGAAGGCTGACTCTGGAAAGCAGTAAGGGCGTCCGCATCGAACACAATTGCGAATGTGTTTGGGGTTTCGAGAGTGGCTTGAACCAAGCGGCGCGTGTGTTCGTTCGCGGCCGCCGCGGGACCGATGCAGAAAGCGCGCAACCTGTCGTCGCCGAGAAGGTGCATCAAGCCGCGGAGATCGCCGGCCGGCCTCAGCATGATTGACGAGAGATGTGCTGCATGAATGCGAAGAGCTTCAGTTGATCCCGCGATGCTCACCACTCCTGCGCCCACACGCGCTGCGGCGAGAGCAGCGAGACGCGCGGCTCCGGTCGCGAACTCGCCGCCGGACCAGATCAGCGCCGCGCCGCGCCGGTATTTATGCGTGCCGGTTTCGAGCGGTGGCAGAACCGGCTCGGTGTTTTCGCTCGCCGTCCACCCAGTCTCCTGCAAAACCCCATGCGGAATTCCAATCTCCGCGACGACGATCTCGCCACAGAAATTCCGTCCTGGATGAATCACATGCGCGGGTTTCTTGCGAAAGAAGGTGATGGTCAAATCGGCTCTCACGCTGGCACCGCGCGGGCGTCCGGTCAGGCCATCGAGGCCCGAGGGAACGTCGACGGCAGCGATGGGCGCGCCTGCGCCATTGATGCGCGCGGCAAGCTCCTCCGGGAAATCGCGTGAAAGGCCGGCGCCGAAGAGCGCATCGACGATGAGGCCAGGCTTTCCAAAGTCACCGACCGGCCTGACCGCGCCCTTCCATTTGCGCGCCATCGCCGCCGCATCGCCCTTCAATGCCTCCTTCTCACCGAGCAAATACAGGCTGACGGGCCAGCCCTTGGTCTTCAACAGCCGCGCAACAACGAACCCGTCCCCACCATTGTTTCCCGGCCCGCACAAGACCGCGACTTTGCATTTCTTGTATCGCTTGACGATCTCTCGCGCGACAGCGGCACCGGCATTCTCCATGAGCTTGAGCGAGGCAACACCCCGCTCCACCGCCAGCGCATCGGCGCGGTACATTTGTTCGGGCGTGAGGATTTCGGTGCTCAAGCTATCCACGGATTGATCACCTCGACACCCGCGGCCTCGAAGACAGCCACATCGCGGGATGCAACGGCAAATCCATGGGCATTGGCGATGGCGGCGATCTGGGCATCGGCAAAATTGATGGCCACGCCTTTGGCGCGCGCACGGGCAACGAGCTCGGCTTGCATCAGAGCTACCTTGCGATCTGCGGCGAGGAAACGCTCACCAAAGAGTCTCTGAAGCAGCGCCGCCAACCGCTCCTCCAAATGAAGGCGCTTCCTGCCATGAGGCATGATAGCGACGCCCACCTGCAATTCAGCCAAGCTGGTCGTGGTGAGGTAAAGATCGTCGGCCAGCTGGGTATCGAGCCACGTGCGTACATTCAGATTCGGAATTTCACGCAGCGGTTCTGAAATGACATTTGTATCGAGAACGATCACGAGAAATCCGCCGGTTCAACCGGGGAGTCGTCTTCCGCTATTTCGATTGGGCCATATTTCCTGCCGAACTCATAGAGAAGCGTGCCGAGTTTCACGCGATCCGGGGGAAACAGTGATTCCTCGATTATTGCCCGCACCTCCGCTTCCGTGGAACGCGCGTTGCGTTTTGCCCGCGCCTTCAATGCGCGGCGGGTGGATTCGGGGAGGTTGCGGATCGTAAGGGTTGTCATCATACAATGCTAGCATTTCCAGAAAATGCTGTCAAAGCTGATTGTCCCGGACTCGAGGATGAATGCGTGATGAACGGCCAACTCAGCGCCGGTTCGGGCTCACTGTGCATACTCATGTCAACCACAGAGGAGGTTGCCATGAAGACCGTCGCCGCACTTACCGCCGCTCTCACCATCCTGGCTTCGCCCACGCTCGCCGCACAGAAGGCTAATCCAACCACGGCCCTGCGCTTGACCATTCCGCATGTCACGACTGTCGCCAAGCCGAAGCCCAAGGCCGCCAAGGCTGGCCGCGACCGGCAGCAATACATGATCGTCAAGCTCAAAGAAGTGATGATCAGCCAGTAGGGAGGTACGCCATGCGCACGATAGCAATACTTGCCACATTTGCGATGGTCTTGCCGGAAGCGGCACTTGCGGCCTCGACCGGCAACCATCAACCGCTCGCCATCAGGCTTCACACCACGGCCGCCAAACCCAAGGCCAAGCCCAAGATCAAATTCAGTGCGATCGTGATTGTCAAAACCGTCGACGTGGCGTCGCCGGGCCTACAGTGAGGCTAACTCAGGCGGAGGATTTTCGGAACACCATGTTGAAGCTGATGGAGATGCGTTCGTTGTCCGACAGATTCGGCTCGACGTCGTGCTCAAGCCAGCTCGGAAACATGATCAGCCGTCCGGCGACGGGCTTGTAGTTCACCCGGTCCCAGTGACGCATGTCGGACTTCTGGCCGGAGGCTACTGGCCAGGGGTCCATTCTCTTCGCGCCGCGCGGATCGCGGAACCGGAGCTGGCCCGACTTGTCGTCCACCTGCACGTAGTAGACGCCGGATATTGCACTGTTGGGATGATCGTGAAGCGCGTTGTAGGCATGTTTCGGGTTTACGTTCACCCAGAAGGTCTCGATGATGAGACGCCTGTCGCTGCCCACTTTCATTGAATCCTTGATCGTCCCGGCCATGCCATCGATGACATCGCACAAGGGTTTGAATTCTCCGCGCTTGTGCATGTTGGTCGGGCTGTGCCAGCCGAGTTCGTTGGATTTCTTGACCGACTTGCTCGAGGCCCGGAGAGCGGCAATATCGGCGATCAGCTTCTTGTTGATCTTGGCGCTGCCGGAAATATCCGCATACCACACCAAGGACGGAAACAGATATTCCTCGGTGACTTGAATGCTGCCGCTCATGTTTTCTCCCATCCCAATTTGTCGGCCGGCCACCAGATGAACTCGGCGGCCTGATTTTCGCAAGACCTGGCGCCTCGATGCAAGTGGCGCCTGGCTGATTGGCGTGCCGGAGGACATGCCCCCGGCACCCAGGATTTCTGCAAGGCAGCGGTTACCAACGCGGCCCGGACGCAAGCTTTACGGTTTTACTCGCCGCTTTCGCCACCTTCGCCGCCGCCGTGGCCACCCTCATCGCCGTGGCCGCCGTGGCTGCCTTCGTTTCCTTCGTCGCCCTCGTCGCCATCGTTACCGTGGCTGCCTTCGTTGCCTTCGTTGCCCTCGTTGCCGTGGCTGCCATCGTTGCCTTCGTTGCCTTCGTTACCCTCGTTGCCTTCATTCCCCTCGTTGCCGCCGCCGTGGGTGGAGGCGAGGATCAACTCGGGCGAAGCGGCGCCGACAACGGCTTCGTCCGCGTTTACGTCGCTCAGGGCTGCCGGAAGCGGGCTGGACAAAGCCGTGCCTGCGAGGACAAACGTTCCGGCGATTGTGGATGCGATGAAGCCGCTTCCGCGGATGTTGGAAGTTTTGGTCATGTGTAGTCTCCTGGTCTCGTTTCTGTTTGCCCGGTCTTGGCTGCTTTCAGCAGGTGAAAACGGACAAGTTCGATTTCGTCGGAGCTCCGGCGCTTTCGATTCACCGGCGCATGGCGGCCTTCTGACAGAAGCGGGCTGACAGTCCCATGACGCGGCCCGTCAGCGGTTCGTCAGCGGACTGTCAGAAAGCCGGAGCCAGTCAAGGGTGGGCTGCGCGATGCTGCGCATTGCTTGGATGGCATGACGAAATAAGTAGAGCTGACGATCAATACACATCCTGCGCAGAATAAAGCTTTCGTTAACCGCAAACACCTACCGCTTGAGCGGGCATCACGGGGGTGATTCTTGAAACGGCGGCTGGTTCTTTTCCTTGTTGCGGGCGTGCTTGCGGGCTGCGGCGGCGAGAAGCCGGCGGTGCGCACGGCGGAGCCTTTCCATATTGCATCGGTCGAGGCCGTGGGGCCGCTTCCCGAAGGCGTTCCGGAATGGCAATTGGCGGACCTGCAACAGCATACGCAAATGCTTGCGGGCTATGCGCCGGAAACCGGCAACCCGCGCCTGCTTCGCCTTCGCATTCTGAAATTTCACCAGAAGAACCCCGGCATGTCGTTTCTGGTGGGCGACAGCAACAACATGATGGTTTCGGGCGAAGTGCTCTATCCCGATGGCGGCGGCTCGCTCAGCACATTCACGGTCAGGGTCTCGACCGACGGCTACGTCAACGGCATCATCGGCGCCGCCATCGCCGCCAACACCCAACGCCACGCAGCCGCCCGCAAAGTCAACAGCGAAGCCGCCTCCGCCGTCCTCGAGAAAATCTACGGCACGAAAGCCTGGAGAGCGTGGTCGCGGCGGCGTCGTTAGGCGGGGGGACGGTTCGTCGCATTCCGGGATCAGTTTGGCCGCAATTGCGGCGTTGACCTCTCATATTATATCGTATATACAGAATAATGCCTGCCATTGAATTCGACGCGGCGAAAGACAAGGCAAATGTGAGCAAGCACGGGATTTCGCTTTCCCGTGCCGCAGACATGAAAGTGCTCGCCATTCTGCAAGTCGATGGGATCGACTACGGCGAGACGCGTTATCGGGCATTTGGCATGATTGACGATCGTGCCCATTGCCTTGTCTTCACAGAACGGAGCGGCGCGATGCGCATCATCAGTTTGCGCCGAGCCCATGAGAAGGAGATCGCACGATATGTCAAAACGCAAGGCCCGTAGCTCCACGGAAGCCAATCCGGAATGGTCAGAGGCGGACTTCAGGAAGGCCGTTCACTTGCCCGGCGTATCGCTCGCCAAAGCGGTAACCGCCGCGCGCAAGGGGCGTGGGCCGCAGAAGGAGCCCAAGAAGGTGGCGATCTCCATTCGCCTGCATCCCGACATCGTCAAGCGTTTCAAAGCCGGCGGCGCCGGCTGGCAGTCGCGCATCGAAGAGGTGCTGAAGAAGGCAAGCGCGCGGAAGAAGGCTGGGTGAGTTTTGACCCAATCTCTCTTCCTCACGCCGCCAGGCGTGGGAGTGGCGCGAAGCGCCGAAGGGGTGTTGCCGATTGTATTACCCATTCTGGACTCGCGGAGACACCCCTCCCCGTTTCGCCGCACTCCCCCATTGCTGACGCGATGACGGAGGTAGATCGAATTTCATTGCTATCTTTTTTGGGCGTTCGTGGCCCAATCACAGTGACCTAACCCGGATATCTCACAGATGTGAAGTGCATCGGGACTGAGAATCAGTGAAAGTGTTTGTGGATCAAATACTTATCCGCCATCTCAGGAGCTCCCGATGCCCGCGCACTGTAACCCGGATCGTTTGCGCTTTGAAGCTGTTTCTGGCCGCCGCGTCGAGGCGGCTTTCGATGGCGGGGTGGTGACGTCGGATGGCGGCGGATTGCTGTTGGGATTGTGCTGGAAGGCGCTGTCGCTCGGCAAGCGCTTCGCCGCCTGCTTCCGCGACCGGCGCGACCCCGATCTCGTCGAGCACAGCGTCGAAACGCTGCTGCGCCAGCGGGTCATGGGTCTCGCCATGGGCTACGAGGATTTGAACGATCACGAGGCGTTGCGCCGCGATCCGGTGATGGCGCTGTTGGCGGAGAAGCTCGATGCCCGCCGCGCGGATTGCCAGGCGGTGGCCGGCAAGTCGACGCTGAACCGGCTGGAACTGTCGGGCGCGGAGGCCACCCGTTATCACAAGATCGGCCACGACGGGGCGGCGATCGAGCGGCTTCTCGTCGATCTCTTCCTGGAGAGCCGGGCAGAAGCCCCGGACGAGATCGTCCTCGACTTCGACGCCACCGACGATCCGCTGCACGGCGATCAGGAGGGCCGCTTCTTCCATGGCTACTACGATTGCCACTGCTACCTGCCGCTCTATGTGTTCTGCGGCCGCGACCTCTTGGCGGCGAAACTGCGCCGGGCCGATATCGATGGCAGCGCCGGGGCGAAGCAGGAGGCGGAGCGCATCGTCGCGCGGATCCGCGAACGCTGGCCCATGACGCGGATCATTCTCAGGGCCGACTCGGGCTTCGCCCGCGAAGAGCTGATGGCGTGGTGCGAGGCGAACGGCGTGGACTTTCTCTTCGGCCTCGCCCGCAACGAACGGCTCGCTCGCGAGATCGCCGCCGAGATGGAGCAGGCGCGCCTGGAGGCCGAAGCCACGGCCAAGCCCGCCCGCCGCTTCAAGGACTTCGTCTGGACCACGCAGAAGAGCTGGAGCCGCGAACGCCGGGTGGTGGGCAAGGCCGAGTGGCTGGGCGATAAAGCCAACCCGCGCTTCGTGGTCACCTCGCTCGCGCCGGAGCGCGCCTGCGCCCGCGAACTCTACGAGGATATCTACTGCGCCAGGGGCGACATGGAGAACAGGATCAAGGAGGCGCAGGGCGATCTCTTCGGCGACCGCACCTCGACCCGCGCCATGCGCTCCAATCAGCTGCGCCTGTGGTTCTCGAGCATGGCCTACGCGCTGCTCTCGGGCCTCCGCCGCATCGCTCTCGCCGGAACCATCCTCGCCGCGGCCTCCTGCGCCAGCCTGCGCCTGAAGCTCCTCAAGATCGGCGCCACGGTGACCCGCTCCACCCGCCGCGTCAGGCTCGCCATGGCGTCAGGCTTCCCGCTCAAGGAGGTCTTCGCCATCGCACATGGCAGGCTCGCGGCGGCGGCGCGCGCCTGACGAACCAGACAGGGCCAAGCTTCAAATCGACGCCACCTCAACCGCATCGCCAAAAGCGACGATGCCCGCCCATGCCAGCGCCAAGCCCAAACCACCCGCCACCATGCCAAACCACGGCCAAAGACAACCCACCTCCGCGTCTCGCACGCCCGATATGGCGACTGTGAGATATCCGGGCTAGCGCTTTTTTCGAAACAAGGTGCGGAAGCTCACAGATTTTCCGCCGTCCACGAGCCATGGTTCCTCATGATTTAAGCATCATGGCGCGAGGGTCCCATGCAGTCGACATTCAGAATTCTCTCCGAAATGGACGGAACGCTTGCGCGGCAGGTTCGCGCGCCGGCGATATTCACCTTGCCGCGATTGCCACACGCGGTTCTCATATGGCTCGCGGCGCTCGTAATTCTCGTGCTTGCGGGCGCAACCAGCACTTTCGATCTGACAGCCCGGCTTGGGCTCGTTGGCGTCGCGGTTCTGCACGCGCTGGGCTGTGTTTTCTTCGCCTGCGCGCTGAACGGCGACTGCGGCGTCACCTTCGGCGAAGCGCTTGAGAAGTATTTAGCCATCGCCGCGGCGACCTGGATGCTCCCCGTCGTGGCAATGACCATGCTGGGCAACGCCCAAGGCTGGGAGACAGGTATGGCGGCCATCGGGCTCGCCATCGCCGTGGCGATGAACCTGCTCGCCTGGCCGATCCGGCTGTCGCGGCTGACCGGCGCCAACTTCGGAACTTCGTTCTGCCACGCCGTGCTCGCCAACCTGATCATCGCCAGCCCGCTCTCGGTGGTGTTCGCCCTGGCGCTGGGCCTGGCAGCTTGGCTGACCTGAATAACCCCGGGCGGCCCGTGAACCGGTAGCGGGCCGCTTGGTACAGTTACAGGACTAGCGGCGGATCAAGGCCGCGCGCAGTCTCCGCATCAGCAAATTAGCAGGAGACCCTCATGCCAAAGACCGCTTCTATTCTCAAACCAGCCTTTCATGGCAAAGCCGAATACGTGGCTATTGCGGAAAAGCTGGGCCCGGATTTTGCCTCTCGCGCGGCGCAGGCCGACGAGACTGACGGCTTCGTCGCGGAAAACTTCGAACTCATCAAGAAGTCGGGCCTCATCGAAGCCGGAGTGCCGGAAGAACTTGGCGGAGGTGGCGCCGGTGTCTCGGAACTCTCCGCCATGCTGCGCATCATGGCGCGTCATTGCGGGTCGACAGCACTCGCTTTCGCCATGCACACGCATCAGGTGGCCATCCCCGCCTGGCGCTGGACCCACCAGAAAGTCGCGGCGGTGGAGCCGCTGTTGAAACGGATCGCCACGGACAAAATCATCCTGATGTCGAGCGGCGGCGCCGATTGGGTGGCGGGATCGGGCAAGGCCGAGCGTGTCGATGGCGGCTACAAGATCACCGCGCGCAAAGTCTTCTCGTCCGCATCGCCCGCCGGAAATCTGCTCATGACCATGGCGGTTCTCGAGGAAGACGGGCAGGAACCTCAGGTCTTGCACTTCGGACTCCCAATGAACTCGCCGCAGGTG
>JAAURV010000002.1 GCA_012032065.1 Hyphomicrobiales bacterium | reverse complement strand
TTTCCTTGTCCTGGCCCTGCAAGCCGGCCACGAGAATGATGAAAATGAATGGTGTCCACTGCCACACGTCCGTCACCACCAGCACGAAGCGCGCATTGAGCGTGTGGGCCATCCAGTCAACGCCACCATCGGCAAGGCCGATCTTGGTTAGCAAGTCCGCCATGACGCGGCCGTCGTTGAACAGCAATTTATAGAGATAACCCACCGCCGACGGCATGAAGAGCATGGGCAGCATGAACAGAATGCGCCAGCCCTTCACCCAGGGCGAACGGTATACCAGCGCGGCCAGCAAAAGAGCGATGACAAATTCAATCGCTAGCGTGATCGAACCGAGCAACAGCGTATTCCAGATCGCGGCCCAGAAGTGCTCGTCAGAGAAAAGCTGCCTGTAGTTGTCGAAGCCGACATAATCCCATTTGAACTTGCCGGTGAAAAAAGAGCGATAGAGCGCAAATGCGCCAGGCCACAGCGTGATGCCCAGAAGATAGATGACCGCGGGCGCCACCAGGAAATAGGGAAACGCCTTGCGCATGAAAGGCGAGCGGCGGCGGATCGTGGGCGTTGCTAGGGCGAGGTCGGTCATGAACGGGGCCGCGAAAGTGGAAGAGGGCGGAGTTGCCTCCGCCCCCGGTGTTCGAAGAGAGACTAGATCGGAACGGCCTTGCCCTTGCCGATCCAGAGACCTGGCTCCGTGGCGGCAAAGTTCATCGGGTCGGCGTCTTTGTAGAAGCCGTTCTTTTCCATGATGGCCTTGACCTTGCCGGCGGCTTCATCAAGGGCTTCCTTCGGCTTCTTCGTGCCAACGATCACTTCGTTGACCAGGAAGCCGATTTCCTGCTCGACCTGGAAGCCCGATGGAATGCGCGGCGCGCACCACGCGTAGTCCAAGCTCTCTGCCCAGACCTTGGCCGGCTGCGACACGGCGCGCAGCTTCTCATTGTTCATCACCGACTTGGTGCCCGGAGCGACGCCGTTGGCGTTGGCTTCGTTCATGGCCATGATCGAAGAAGTCGTCAGGAAGGCCAGCATGAGGAATGCTGCTTCCGGCTCTGGCGAGGTGGCCGCGACGACCGATGTCGAGCCAGCGATGTTGGGCGGCGCATAGGTGCCGCCGGCAACGCGTGGTTCATAGATCGTCACAATGTCATCACCCAGCTTCGACTGGTCAGGACGGGTGGCTTGCGTGCCTGTATCCTGCCACGAGATGTTGCAGGCGATCTGGCCGCCCAGCATCGCCGCGCGGTTGGTGGGCCAGTCGGCAGCGGCAACACCTTCGATTGCGTGCTTGGAGAGGGCGCTCAGCATTTCGAGGCCCTTCACACCGGCATCGCCGTTGAAGATCGGTTCCCACTTTTCGTTGAACAGGTGCATGCCGTACTGGGCGGCAACGTGTTCCCAAGCGTAGGTTGCCCAGAAGCCGCGGCCGGCCATGAGGCCGATACCGGCAACGCCGGGCTGCGCCTTGTTCAGTTCAGGGGCTATGCGCAGCATTTCGTCATAGGACGGAATGGTCGTGACCTTGTCCACGCTGCTGATGCCGATCTTGGCGAGGATCGACGGACGCACGTGCACCTGCTGGATGTCGCAGTCGAACGGAATGCCGAGGATGCCCTTGTCACCCCAGTGGCCGTAGTTGCGCTGATAGGTTTCATACCAATCATCGAACGGCAGCTTCCACTTGGCGACATATTCATCCAGTGGCTTCAGGAACCCTTGCGCCGCGAAGTCGCCGAGCCATGGCGAGAAGAACTGGATGGCGTCAAAGCCGGCGTTGCCGGACAGGAACTCAGCCACCACCTTGTCGTACATGGCGTCGTCGGGAATCGACACGACGTCAATCTTGATGCCGGAGAGATCAGCGAAAGGCTGCGTTTGTTCCTGGGCTGATTCACGATCGGCGGCGCCCACGGCGAAACGCACCGTCTTGCCGGCGTGCTCCTTGCGGATGGCTTCCCAATCGGCGGTGCGGATCCAATCCTTCGCCGGATCCCAGAGCTCGTCATTGTCGCCCAGCTTGTATTGTTCGCGGTATTCTTTCTTGACAAATTTGCCGACGTTGAGTTTCGCCAGCACATCGGCCGGGTTCGGCATTTGGGCGAAAGCATTGTTGACGTTGAACAGCGAGACCCCGGTTCCCGTTGCCGCCGTTGCCGCCAGTGCGGCAGACGATTTCAGAACGGAACGCCTCGTTAGACTTGCAGGCTTGCGACGCATCATAGGGTTTCCTCCTTTTCCTGTGCGTGTTCTTTTTGAAGACGGTATGCAGGGGCTCGCGCATGTAAGGCTGCCCAATCCGGCAGTTGCGCCGGCCGATCCTCCCTCCCGCCGGATGCGTAGCCCGGCAAATTTGTATCTTTCTTTCGATTACTATACAAACAGACAGGGCTGGATGCAAATGTTTCATTTTAAGGGTTGCACTTTTTGCAGGTCCGGCAGTCTGGGCAGACTAGCAGATGTTGACGCCACTCAAAAACGAAGTTGCGGACCTGGGCGACCTCAGCCACGAGGCGCGGCGCTTCCGCACGATCATGTGGACCTTCGAACGGAACCTCACGCTCTTGTTCGATGGAACCGGCCTAAAACCCCTGGTCGATACCGAAGCTTTGGCCGAAGCCTTCTCGAAATGGCGTCAGGCCTTCGACAAGGCCAAGCACTTGGCCGGCGTCAACCGCCATGACTTCGTGATTTACGCGGCCGGCATGATGCTGAAGGAGCTCGTCGCCGCGTCGCCGCTGCGCACCGGCCAGAACACGGGGAGTGCCGAGAAGGAACTCAGCCGGTCGATGGAGCGTTGGCCGGAGGGTTATGCCTACACCAGCTTCTGCTTGTCGGTCGCTTCGGCCATTCTAAAAGAGATGGGCGAAGAAGAGCCGCGCGCATCCGGTCTCTCCGACGATCCGGCATTCTGGGATTCCTTCCGCGAGAACTCGCTCGAAAGCCCGGCAACAGCCGTGGCGTTCTTCGACCTCGTGTGTGGGAACGCACCCAACTGGGAAGCGCCCGACGTGCCCTGGCTCAGGCGTTCGTTCCGCAACGCACAGAAGAAGCTCGCCAGTTAGGCAACGGCCTCGAGGAGACCGTCCGCGGCGCTTTGGAACCGGTCGCCGTTCCCCTGCGCTCTGCCGCTCGCAATAGCGTATGTCTCCGCTTCCGGAACCGGTCTTCCAAAATAGTATCCCTGGAACTCGTTGCAGCCCTGCGCCTTGGCGAAGTCAAGCTGGTCGCGCGTTTCGACGCCTTCGACCAGTACCGGCACTTGCAATGCGGTGCCAAGGCCCACGACTGCGCGGAAGATGGTCTCGGCCCGCGCCGTCTGCCCGATGGCCTGGATAAAAGACTTGTCGATCTTGATCCTGTCAAGGGGAACGAATTGAGCAGCGACAGCGAAGAGTAGCCGGTTCCGAAGTCATCCATGGCGATGGAGATTCCCAGCGCCTTGATCTGGCGGAGATTGTGCAGCGCGCGGTTGAGATCGTGGATCAGCGCGGTTTCGGTAACTTCGAGTTCGAGGCGCGAGGGCGAAAGACCGGTTTCGAGAATGATGTTGCGCACCGTGTCGGTGACGCCAGCATGGCAGATCGCCTTCGCGGAAATGTTCACCGCGACTTTCGCGTTCGATTCCCATTTGGCCGCGATCTGGCAGGCCTGGCGGATCACCCACTCGTCGATTTCGTTGATCATGCCGTTTTCCTCGGCGATCAGGATGAAATCGGCCGGCGAAACGAAACCGCGCGTGCGGCTCTTCCACCGGAGCAAAGCCTCGAAGCCCGCAAGCCCGCCATCGCCCGCGGCATATTGCGGCTGGAAATAGAGGCTGAGCTCGTTGTCCTGAATGGCGCGGCGGAGATCGAGCGCGATCTTGCGCCGTTCGCGGACGAACTGGTCCATGCTCGCATCGAAGATGCAAACCGAGCGGCCGGTATCGCACTTGGCGCGATACATGGCGAGATCGGCATTGGCGAGGAGCGTGTCGCGCTCCTGCCCATGTTCCGGGAAGTATGAGATGCCGACGCTGACGCCCGCTTCGACAACGCGACCGTCCCATTCGATGGGACGCGAGAGTTCGTTCACGAGACGGTCGGAAAGCGCCTGAATACTTTCGCTGTCGGGGAAGTCGTGAATCATCACGAACTCGTCTCCACCCAGCCGCGCAACATATTCGCGCGAGCTCAGGATGCGGCCTAGTCGTTCGGACGTGGACCGCAGCAACTCGTCTCCGGCCGCGTGCCCGAAGAGATCGTTCACTTCCTTGAACCGGTCGAAGTCGAAGCTCAACACCGCGATGCGGGAGCCATTCGAAGCAGCGTCCGCAATCGACCGGTCGAGCCTGTCATTAAACGCCATCCGGTTGGGAAGGCCCGTCAGCGCATCGGTCATGGCGATCTTGCGGATGCGCTGCTCGGCGCGTTCGCGCTCTTTCAACTCGCTGACACGCGCCGTCACGTCATGGAGCGCCAGAACCGTATCGCCGTCCGGCAGCGCCGTTCGGTGCCATTCCACAACACGGTCGCCGGCGATGATGTCCTTCGAAACCGCGTTTTGGACGAGGGCCACGATCTGGTCGAGGCGGTCGCTCTCTTCTCCAAAGGCCGATTGCGCGAACTCGAGGAAGCGAGGGTTCCACAGCGTGATCCGCCCTTCGCCATTGAGCACCGCGATGCCAGACGTCGTGCTGCGCAGAACTGCCTGCAACAACCGTTGCCTGTCGGCATGCGCCATCGCGTAGCGGATCGAGCGGTCGAGCACCACGGGGCTGAGCGAGCCCTTGGGCAAGAAGTCGGATGCACCCGCTTCGAGCGCCGCGCGGTCAACCGTATGCGCCGCGAGACCCGTCAGCAGGATCACCGGTGTCTCCACTCCGGCAGCCCGCAAGTTGCGGATGAAGTCGACGCCGGTTACAGCGCCCAGACGGTAATCGCAGATGATCGTGTCGTACGTGTTCGCCACGAGTTTGCTCATCGCGGCGAGCGCCGAAGTGACGGCCTCGACCGCGTAGCGCGTATCCTTGACCTCAGCCAACGCATCGTTGATGAGGTAAAGATCGTCGTCGTCGTCATCGACGACCAGTATCCGCAGTGTGTTGCTCTCGATCATAGCCGTGCCCCGCTGCCGCGAACTGATTTCGCGGCGTTACTATCCACGTTTAGGCGACGCGGCGTTGGTTTTCGGGTTCGTTCAGCCTGACGTTCTTCGAGAGCAAGAGCTTCCGGATGTCGCCGAGATTGCGAAGGCTCGCGATTTCCGGCATCGTGAAGCGCACGTGAAACGCGCTCTCCATCGCAAACACCACTTCGATGTGGCGGAGCGAGTCCCACTTGGGGGTATTTTGCGCGTTCGAGTCCTCCGAGAGAGTAGCCGGATCCACGCCCAGAACTTTGCCGATGATGTTGTAGAGTTGCATTTCAGTCTCCTGTCGCCTCTTTTGCCCTGTTTATCCAAAGAGTTTTTCGCGAACGGACTCGGGCCACCGCCGTTCGTCGAAACCATGTTGCGTGAATGCAGCCAGCACCCAGCGCTCGATCCCCAGGCCGACGCAACCGGTCTGGGCCGGCTCACCGGCTCCGTCGTTGAAGCCGAAACGTTTGCCGAAGAAATTTCCGTGCAGATTGATCGAGCCGCAGGCGAGCTGCTTGACGCTGCCATCCGATGAGAGCGCCGGGATCTTGATCTCGTTCTTCACTTCCTGCGCTGCCTGCCAGAATTTCTTGGCGGCGGAGACGGTGGCGAAGAACGGATCGTCGCCGTCTGCACCGTGCAGTCGATGTCGATCAGGCTGGCGAGCGTCCTCGACGATGGGAAGAGCTTTCGCGCGGCACGAACGCACGTAGTCCTCGCTGCCGACGAAAACGAGTTCGCGGACGTTGAATTCGTAAAGCCGGTCAAGCCCGTTGATGTTGCGCGACTCGTAGCGGAACACCCGGCCGAGCCACGAATAGGCCGCGCCGTCCGCGAAGGTCTTGCCCGTCAATGTCGGATAGCACGGGAAGCACGCCGCCGGGTTGAGGCACATGCCGTCCACATGGATGTGTTCATGCGGAGGGAGGATCGCGCCTTCCGAGCAAGAGTTGGCGACACGAAATTCTTCCAGCGCGTCGATGTCCTCGACCACGTTGCCGAGGAACGTCACCGCATTGGGATGCGAATCGAAATAGCCGCACTTCTGCAGTGTGTCCGCGTCGACCATCGCCGGGAAGTGGCCGTCCTTGGCGCCGAAGGCCTGAGCGTAAAGTTCGCCCGAGCGCTCGTTGATCAGCCTTGCAAGCTTGAGCACGGGGCCGGAGTATGCGACCTGGCCCTTGCCGTAGTCGTGCATCCAGCCGCGCTCGATCAGGCCTTCGTTGACGCCGAGCTGATACGGACCGGTGTCCTTGCGTTTGGTCTCGATGAACACCTTGATCTCGAAGCCCGAGAGTTGCTTCGCCATGACATCGAGATAGCGGCGTGCCTTGCCCGCGACCTCCTCGACGTTGGCGCCAGGGCGCAGCTCGACGTTTACCGAGCTGCGGTCCTCGTTGACCTTGATCCGTTCGATCCAGGGCGACACGAATACCGATTCCTTTTCGATGTCGCCCGCGACTTCCGTGTCCACCTGCCGTGGCAGATCGAGGACGATCTGGTTGAAGTCGGTTGAATGCTTATTCACGTTTCTCACCTCACCGTTAGAATTGGTAGTAAAGGAAGCCAGTGCCCGCGCCGATCGACGTGAGCGCCACGGCGTAACCGAAGCCGACTGCGAAAGCGCCGCTGAATGCTGGACGCCAAGCCAGGAGACCGGCGCGCGCTTCCGTCGCCGCGGGCTTTGTGTCGCTGCTCGGCCAGTCGCGATGCAGGATTTGCTGCGTGTTGGGCAGAAGCAGCACGATCGCGCCAAGCAGAATGATGAAGGACAACGCCCGGCCGATGTCGAGGCCCGCGGCGGCAACCGAACCGTCGACAATGCCGAGGAACGAGAGGCCCCACATATTTCCGAGGATGACGCCCGCCGTCGCAAGGTCCGCCGCGCGGAAGATCACGAGGCCCGTCACGACAACGCTCATCGTCAGGAACCAGGCGACGGGATCCGGCAAGCGGCTCGGCGAGAACTCGCGCCAGCCGAGGTAGACGGCAATGGCAACGCCATGGAGCAAACCATAGAGAGCAAAGGTCCAGCCCGCGCCATGCCACAAACCTGCGACGAAGAACGTGAGGATGGCGGGAATGGCGGCAACCAGCGCGAAGCGGGGCAGCGCTCCCCTGCGGCTCGCTTCGGAACGCATGCCTTTCATGGCAAGCCCCGAATAGATGTAGTTGGTGAAGAACCGCGTCATGGTTATGTGCCAGCGGCGCCAGAAGTCCGAGATGTTGGTCGCCTTGAAGGGCGAGTCGAAGTTGAGCGGGAGCTTGATGCCAAAGATGTAGCCAAGGCCGATCGCCATGTCGGAATAGCCGGAGAAGTCGAAGTAGAGCTGCAGCGTGTAGCAGCCAGCACCCAGCCAAGCGCCGACGGGATCGACCGCGCCACCGGCGGCAACGCCGTTGAAGAGAACATCCGCATACGGAGCGATTGAGTCGGCCAGCACGACCTTCTTGAACAGGCCCATGCCGAACATGGTGAGTCCGATGGCAAGGCGGCGCGAGTCGAAGGCAGGATCGTTTCGCTCATGGAGCTGCTCCATGATCTCGCGCTGCATGACCAGCGGACCCGCGGTCACGCATGGAAAGAAGCCGGCGAATACCACGTAGCGGCTGAAGGATGCGGGCAAAAGCTGGCGATTGTAGGCGTCAATCAGATAGCCGATCTGGATGAAGGTGAAAAACGAAACGCCGATGGCCAGCAGCAAATGATGATGCCCGAACGAGGTGCCGCCGAGCTGGTTCAGCACGTCGATGAAGAAGTTGGTGTATTTGAGATAGCCCAGCAGCGCGAGGTTAGCGCCGATGGCGCCCATGAGCATCAGCTTTGCCGCGCCGCGGTTTTCCTCCTGCGCCAGGATTGCCCTGCCCGCCACGTAGTTGAATGAGATCGATCCGAGCAGCACGAGCAGCAGCGGCAAGCCGAACATGCCGTAGAAGGCAAGCGAAGCGGCTGCGAGAAAATGCGTGGCCCAGGTCCAGCCGCCGTAACGGTGGCAGAGCAGGAAACCCGCGTAGCAGACCGGCAGGAAAACGAAAATGAACTGGAAAGACGTGAAAGACATCAGTTGGCTCCCTGCGTTCCGCGCAAGGCCACGCCCTTGAGGTCCATCTCCTCGAACTGCGCGAAAATCTTGCCAAGACATTGATCGTTGGCGTGCTCGGCGTCGATGTACATCTCCGCCGTGCAGCCGACGTCATGCGGATTGAAACTGCCGATGATCTTCAGTCCATGCCGGGAGGCGATGTCCTTGGTCAAGGCTTCGATCTTGCGCAGGCCCTCGGCATAAGGCGATCCCGCCAGGCTATCGTAGAAATCCGGATTGAACGGCGGATGCGCGAGATAGACCTCGACGCCCTTCGACTTGTAGAAAGCGAGAAGCTTCTCGAACTGAGCCACGCCGGCTTCATCGACAACCGGCGGACTGTTGCGCTTCTGATCGGCGAATTCCCTCGACGACTGGATCGTGCGTTCCCGCGTGAACAGCGCCATATGCTCCCTGGACCAGATGATCGAGCCATCCGGCAGCAGGATATCGAGCTTGTCGAGTTTCGTTTCCTTGGTTGCCTGCGGTTTTGCTTCGGCGTTATACCAGCGGGTGACATTGCTGAAGAGCATCGCCAGCGATGTGCGCTCGCGCATTCTCTGCCAGGGCAGCGTCTTGAAGAAGTCCCGGACCGGAAGGCCAAGCCTCTCGGCCATCTGCCTGTAATATGGAATGCCCGGCTCCCACAGGAAGTCGTTGCGCATACCGACCGGCACGAATTGGTTGTCGCGGATGCTGATGATCACCTGCTTCGGCAGCTTGCCGTTCCTGACCCACATCTCGGGGACAGCCAGCAGGTCTTCCCAATAGTCGCGGTGAATATGCGAATTGTACATTTTCTTGTGGCGGACGAGGCCCGAATGAGCTTCCTGCCAGTGGCTCGCGCCGAAGATGACGACATCGGGCGTGTCTTTCATCTGCGCAATCTGCTTGTCACGGAGCTTGCGGATATTGAGATTGAGATCGAAGACGGCGTAGTTCTTGCCTTCGGCGAAGGCGGCAACGGCGGGCGCCATGCCCTTCTCGTCATACATCTCCAGGGCAAACATCCGGTTCGCGGTGAAGACCGAAGCGATGCCCGCGATTGCAAACGCGGCGCAGAGCAGCGCGTAACGGCCCGGTCTTCCGGATCCTGGCGCGGCTTTGGCCTGCTCGACGGGTTGGGCAACTACGGCAGGAGCTAGGGGCGAGGGAACGGCGTCATACGCCGGCATGGCTACAGCCGGGGCTTTCTGCACTTTGGCAATATCCGCTTTCTTGGCCAAGCGGCTCTGAGACCTCAAGGCCTGACGGGCATCGGCCAGAATCGCCGCCGCATCGGGCGCGCCCAGCCTGCCTGCATAACCTCAGACGACATAACCAATTCCTCCGCCAATCGGAGCGACCTTGGCTTCCCTCCGCACAAGAATTGGTAAATTGGCTGCGCGGGAACCGGGTTAATTGCCGGTATTGTTAAGTAGAGGTTGCGGACTCAGCGGCACCTTTAGCGGTGCCATTAGGAGAAGCTCACGCAGGCAGCGGCACGAGGTCGGGAGACGTCTCCGTTTGCGGCCCACCAGCCAATGGATGACCAGCGGCGCGAAAAAGATCGGAATTTGCGAGATCCCGACATAGGCCGCCGTCTCGCCTTCCTGGTTCGCGCCGATCAGCACAAAACCCAAGCCCACATTCCTGAACCCGCTGACAATGCTGGCGGTCAGGGCGTCGGTAATGCCTTGGTGATACATGACGATCGCAGTCAAGAATGCCATGCCTGCTCCAAGCCCCGTCACGATGAAGAGATAGAGTACGAAGCGATGCGTGTCCGTGCGCAAGAGCTCCGCCGCCGGGCCGAGAATGCCAATGCCGAAGATGATGAGGGCGATGACCGTGATCCAGCGCGCCGTATGCTCGATTTTCTTGGTTAAGGCTTCGCTGATATCTGGCGCAAAGGCGCTGTAGAGCAAGAACAAGCCGGTCGGCAGAAGCAGGAAGATTCCGCTGCGCCCGATGAACTCGCCGAAATGCAAGTTAAAACGAACTGTGCAGGATGACGTCCAGGAACACGAAGTAGGAAAACGGCATGATGAAGGTGGAGAGCACCATGCACTGGAGTGCCCTGCCCCGGTTAAGCCCAAGCAGGTCGGCCAAAACGGGAGATGCGAACAATGACCCCGCGCAGGCCGTCACCGCCATCAGCGCGATGATCGACTCGCTGAATTTGCCCAGATACGCGGCGGCGATGATAATCGTCGGCAGCACGAAGATCTGCCAAAGCACGATCCGCCAGGCCGCGGGTTCGAGGCTGAACACCTCGTCGAGCTCGAGCCGCGCCATGGGCAACAGCGAGCACAGAATCATGATGAAGAGGCTCGGCAGCGCGTAAGGGCGAAGATTTCGGTAAGCTGCGGGAAGGCGATGCCGCATACGACCGAACACGCGAGCAGAACTCCCGTCAAAAAACGATTACCCATTCGTTAACACTCTCGCCTGCGCCAGCCCCTTAGCGGTAACCGTCCTGGGTCTCTCCCATGGACACCTGACTTCTGCCGGAACCTAGCTCGCAATCATTAACAATGCCGAAACCGAGCGCCCAATTTGCGCAAATGGAAGTGCAACTTTCACCGTTCCTTTATGCATGGATGACATTCTCCGAAATCAATCGGATGGGAACCATGAGCGGGAACGGCACACTTGCGTATTTGAAGAACCAGCCGGCGCTGGCCGAAGCCGCCACGGTCCTGCACCGCGATGGAATTGGCATCGACGACATCTTCGCCGGCGCCGATGTTGGCCTGGCGCTATTTGACTCCGAACTGAGGCTGCTCGCCTGCAACGATCTTTACCGGTCGCTTTGCGGCTACCTGCTCGAGGAAGCCTCGACTGGAACGACGCTTCAAGACCTCATGCGGATTACCTTCCGCCGCCAGAATGTTTCCGCAGAGGACATCGAGGCCCGCGTCGCCAAAATCATCCGCTCGCTCGAACCGGGCGCCTCATACACGTTCCGCTACGCTTCCCCGAGCGCCCAGGTCGTTGAAGTAAGACGCAGGCGCTTGACCAATGGTACCGTGGTCGAGACCGCGCGCCATGTCGATGCGCCGGCCTCGGGCATCGACCTCAACACCCAATTCGAGATGATCGCGGAACGCTCCCGCGCCCGCCTCATGCACGCGCTCGATGTCATGGCGGACGGTTTCGCGCTCTACGACGCCAGCGACCGGCTGGTGCTCTACAACAGGAAATACGTCGACTACAGCCCGCTGGTTTCCGACATCATCATGCCGGGTGCCGCCAAGGAAGAAATCCTCAAGGCATCGGTCCGCCGCGGCGCCTTCGTGCTGAACGGCATGAGCGAGGATGACTATATCGCCTGGCGCCTGCACAAGCACCGCAATCCCGGCGATCCGATCGAAGTTCAGCTCTCCGATGGCCGCTGGATTCTGATCAGCGAAAAGCGCACGCACGACGGCGGCATCGTGGGAACGCGCTCCGACATCACCGAGCTCAAGCACCGCGAAATCGAGATGCTGCGCATCTCGCAGCAGCTCCACGCCAAGAACCTGCAGTTCGACAGCGCCATCGAGAACATGATCCAGGGCCTCTGCATGTTCGACAAGGACCAGCGCCTTGTCGTCGTCAACCGCCGCTATCTCGAAATCTACGGCTTCTCGGCGGATGTCGTGAAGCCCGGCATCACGCTACGCGGGCTCATGGAATACAGCGTCAGCCTCGGCAACTACACGGTCGAGGAAGCCGAGCGCGCCCTCGCCGAACGCAACGACCCCGAGCGGCTCAGAACCCGCACCACGATCAAGCAGCGCCTCAAGGACGGCCGCATCATTGCCGTCATGAACGAGCCGATGCCGGACGGCGGCACCATCGCCACCTATCAGGACATCACCGACGCCGAAACTGCTTCCCAGACGATGCTGGATTACACGCGGAAACTCGAGCGCTCCAACCGCGAACTTGTCGACTTCGCCTATGTCGCCTCGCACGACTTGCAGGAACCGCTCCGCAAGATCGAAGCTTTCGGCGACCGCCTGGTGCGGAAATACGCTGCCGACCTGCCCGAGGAAGGCCGGATGTTCGTCAACCGCATGCAGAGTGCCGCCGAACGCATGCGCCTCTTGATCAGCGATCTCCTGTCCTATTCACGAATCACCACCGCGGCAAATCCATTCTCTCGCAACGATCTCACCGAGGTCGTCTCAGGCGTATTGTCCGACTTGCAGATTCGTATCGAGGAAAGTGAAGCCACCGTTAAAGTAGGAGCGCTGCCCAAGATCGAATGCGATCCCATGCAGATGCGGCAGCTGTTCCAGAACCTAATCGGCAACGCGTTGAAGTTCCGCCAAAAGGAAGTGGCGCCGGTGATCGAGGTGACGGCGGAAGTCGTGCACAAACACGGACTTGCAGCGCTTGGCCCCGCCGTGGTCATCCGCATTTCGGACAACGGCATCGGCTTCGACAACCAGTTCAAGGAACAGATCTTCACGATCTTCCAGCGCCTGCACAGCCGCAACGAATACGAAGGAACAGGCATCGGCCTCGCCACCTGCCGCAAGATCGTCGAACGCCATCAGGGCATGATCGACGCTACCGGCAGGCCAGGCGAAGGCTCGACATTCGAAATCACCATTCCGGTTAACCAGGGGCAATTGGAGGAGAAATCAGCATGAACCGTACGGCGCAGCCAATCAGGATTCTTGTTGCGGACGACGACGCGGACGATCGCATGATGATCAAGGACGCATTCGACGAATCGCGGCTTGGCAACCCGGTCGACTTCGTCGCCGACGGCGTCGAGTTGATGGATTACCTTAACCGCCGCGGCGCCTACGAGCACTTGGCCGATCAGCCCTTTCCCGGCTTCATTCTCCTCGACCTCAACATGCCGAGGAAAGATGGCCGCACGGCTCTGAAAGAGATCAAGGAATCGGCCGATCTGCACCGTCTGCCGATCATCATCCTCACCACGTCGAAGGCCGAGGAAGATATCGTCCGCACCTACAATCTCGGTGTGAACTCCTTCATCTGCAAACCGGTAACCTTCGACAGCCTTGTCGAAATCGTCCGCACCGTGGGCCGCTACTGGATCGAGATTGTAGCGCTCCCGCCGGAGTGCAAACGCCTGGCCGCTTAACAGCAGGCGGAACAATTCATCATAAAGGGGCGGGCCTCCCAGGCGCCGCCCTTTTTTCGTTCCTCAGGCCCAGTGGGTTGGCGGAATCGGCGCGAATTCGCATCGGCGGTAGGGTTCCATTTCGCCGGAAGGAGTCCTGGTCAGCCGATGGGGGCCGCAGGAGACATTTGCTGGGGAAGCCAAGTCGCAAGGCCCGGAAACTCGATCAGCACGAACACCATGATCAACATGATCAGGAACATCGGGAACGACCAGGCGGCGATGCGGAACATATTGTACCCGGTCATCGACTGCAGCACGAAGAGATTGAAGCCGACGGGCGGCGTGATCTGCGCCAGTTCGACGACGAGCACTACGAAGATGCCGAACCAGATCATGTCGATCCCGGCGCCCCGCACCATCGGCTCGATGATGGCGATGGTGAGCGCAACACAGGAGATGCCGTCCAGAAAGCATCCGAGTACGATGTAAAGTACGAGCAACGCCATCAGCAGCGTGTAGGCATTGAGATTGAGCGACGCCACCCAGTCCGCCAGCATGCCTGGCAATCCGGTGAATCCCATGGCCAGCGTCAGGGCCGCGGAAGCCGCGAGAATAAACGCAATCATCGCCGAAGTTCGCGTGGCGCTCATCAGGCCGTCCATGAAAGTCCGCCACGTCAGCGTGCCCTGCGACCATGCCAGCCCGAATGCGCCGGCCACGCCAAGTGCGGCCGCTTCGGTTGCCGTCGCATAACCCGTGAACATCGATCCGATGACAAGCACGAGCAACAAGATGACAGGGATCAGCCGCCGCGATGCGTAGAGCTTCTCGAAAAACGTGTAGTTTGGCTCGACCGCCGGAGCAAAGCCAGGCGTGAACTTCGCCTTGACCGCCACATAGGCGCTGAACATGGCGGCCAGAACCAACCCTGGGATCACGCCCGCCAGATTGATCGCCGCGATCGATTCATTGGTCATGACGCCATAGACGATCATGATGATCGACGGTGGAATCATGAGTCCGAGAGTAGCCGGTCCCGCCAGCGTTCCGACGACAAGATCCTCGGGGTAATTGCGTTTCTTGAGCTCGGGGATCGTCATCTTGCCGACAGTCGTCAGCGTCGCGGCGGACGAACCCGATACCGATCCGAACAATGTGCAGCCCATGACATTGGTATGAAGCAGCCCGCCGGGCAGCCTGCTCATCAATGGCGAGAGGCCTCGAAAGAGATCCTCCGAAAGCTTCGAATGAAAGAGGATATCTCCCATCCAGATGAACATCGGCAAGGATGTGAGCATCCATGAGGAAGAAGACGACCAGATAGTAGTGGCGATCGATGCGCCCGCTGGCCGGCCCGCGAACAGCTCGATGCCGACCGCAGCCACCGCGAGCAGCGAGAGCGCAATCCACACGCCACCCGCGAGCAGCAGGAACATGAAGCCGAGCAGGATGGCCAGCATCAATCCGTAATCCATCCGCCCGCTCCTAGGTCACGTCGGCCGATTGCTCAATGCCATGATCGCCCGATATCAAAAGCCTGAGTCCGTGATCGGCAATGGCAATGGCGAAGAGAACCGCGCCAATCGCCATGCTCAACTGCGGAATCCACAGCGGTGTCGCATCCTGGCCCGTGCTGATGTCGCCCAGCTGATACGACCAGTAAACCATGTCGCAGCAGTAGTAGGCGAACCACGTGGAGATCGCGATCCCGGCGGCGAAGCTCGCGGTCTCGAGCGCACGGCGCCCTCTACCGGCATTGGAGAGCAACAGTTCGATTCGGATATGAGCGCCCCTGTTCAGCGTGTGGGCAAAGGCGAGAAAGGCCGAGGCGCCATGAAATAACCTGCATAATCCGAGAGGCCGCGGAAATTGTGACCCGAGAACCTCCCGCCGATCTGCACGATCGTGATGACGAGAATGGCGCACATGCTGGCGGCAGCGAGATAGCCGCAACCAAGATAGAGAGTGTCGAGAAACGAGCGCATGCGGCCGCCCAAGGTGCGGCTCAAGCCTGCTTGCTTCGCGTGCATCACTGCGGATGAGGACATGCGGCAGTCACTTGGCAAACGCAGGCGCTAACCCGCTTATTTCTTGTACGCGTCAACAACAGCCTTGCCTGCGTCTCCAGCCTTCGCAACCCATTCGTCTGTCATGGTTGCGCCAGCCTTTCTCAGTTCGGCGGCAAGCGCGTCCGATGGCGGCAGCACTTTCATGTTGTTCTTGGCGAGCGCTTCGAGCGCTGCCTGGTTCGCGGCCTTGGACTTCTCGACGCCCGCGGCTTCCGCCTTCGCCGCGCAGTCCTTGAGGGCGGCCTTCTGGGAATCCGGCAAGGCCGACCATGTCGATTTGTTGGCGATCACGTGGTTGCGCGGCATCCAGGCCTCGACCGTGTAGAAGTGCGAGAGCTGTTCCCACGCCTTGCTGTCCTGGCCGGTGACCGCTGACGTAATCAGCGCGCCGATAACTCCCGTTGCAAGCGCCTGGGTTATTTCGGCTGCTTCGATCTGAACCGGCGCCATGCCGGTCAACTCCGATATGCGTGCCGTCGAATTGTTGTACGAGCGCACCTTGACGCCGCCCATGTCCGCGACCGCATTCACGTCCCTCTTGAAGTAAAAGCCCTGCGGCGGCCACGGCACGGAATAGAGGAGGACAAGACCCTGCTTGTCCAAAACCTTTTCGAGCTCGGGCTTGGTGGCGTTCCAAAGCTTCACCGAATCGTCGTAGGAATTCGCCAGAAACGGCACTGAGTCGACGCCGAACACCGGATTCTCGTTCTCATGGGCGGAAAGCAGCCGCTCGCCGATCGGCGTTTGGCCAGTCTGAACGGCGCGCTTGATGTCATTGCCTTTAAAAAGCGACCCGCCTGGGTGCGTGACGATGTCGATCTCGCCGCCCGTGCCTTCCTTGACGCAGGCCGCGAACTCCTTGGCGTTGACGGAATGGAAGTTGGCCGCCGGATATGCCATGGGCATGTCCCACTTTTGCCCCGCATGCGCGCCCCCTGCGGAAAGGCAGCATGCCGTTGCAGCGAAAATTCCGGCAAACCTCTTCAGGCTCATTGTCGCATTCCATTCGTTCTTGGGCCAAGCCGCGCCCCCCAATCCAATATAAACGGACTGCAGGCAAGCCAATCGTCCCGTGCCAACACGGTATCTATGGCCAAAAATCTTTAAGATTGTCTTTGCCGTGCCGGCTCTATCGCCCTGGATATGTTCTGAACGCAAAAGAATTCGCCCCGGAGCAAGCTCCGGGGCGCGAAAATTCCTGCCGATGCCGCTTAGACTGTGATCGGCTTGAACGACTGGCGCGCGAACAGACGGAAGCGGCCGTCGACGTTCTTCCACACCATCACGATACCGAGCGTCAGCGAAATATCCTTGCCCTGGAAGAAGATGTCTGCATCGAAGGTATGACGGGCGATGCCGATGTCACCGGCTACGCGGTTCTGGTGACTCACGAGATCGATGCGTTTGAACACTTCGGCCTTGTCGACCACCGACTTCACGAACTCGATTTTCGTCTGAATGACGCCGTTCGCGTGGCCAAAACTCATTTCGTCGGCCGAAAGTTCGAGAAGCCGCGCACCGTTCGCTTCGACCATCGCCTTGCGGAAATCCTCGACCGCCTTGGCAAGGTCGTCGTCGGCACAGGCAAGCGCCGGAACTGCCGAGGTCGCGCCGATCAGCGCGGCGCCTGCCATCAGGCCGCCGGCATAGGCGAGTTTGCGCCGAGTGAGATTCATGTTAATACTCCACACCAATTGCACCTGCCTTTGTCACACGTGGCGATTAACATTGGGTGAAGCGGCACAGGTTCCGGACGCGCCGCCGGTACTCTACGCGTTACGGTTAACGGACGGTTAAGGCGGCAAGGCGCCAAACTCGGCGCCTTCCCCCTGCTCCTCCTATTGGAGAAGCTTCGTCCACACCTTGTCGATCAGTTTTTGCGCCTCCGGAGAACAGGCCTGGCCAAACTTCACTGGCACACCCTCGGGAACATTCATTTCCGGCGCGCTGGCAAGGTCTTTGTCCAGAAACTTGTCCGCGCCCACGATAGCGTTCGAATAGCGGGCATAGTTCGATTGCAACGCGATATTCTCCGGCTTCATGATGAACTCAAGGAATTTCTTCGCATTATCCGCGTTCTGCGCGCCGGCCGGCACGCAGGCCGAGTCAAACCAACCCACCACGCCCTCTTTTGGGAAGGCATAGGCAATATCGGTTTTCGAATCCATGCGCGCCCGCATGGTGAAGCCGTTCCAATTATTGGCGACGATCGAAGTGCCGTTTGCCAAATTGTCGTTCTGGTTCTCGGAATTGTAGGTCACGACGGCAGGCTTCTGCGCCTCGAAGAGCCCTTGCACGGCTTTCGCGTCCTCGGCGTTTTCCGAACAGAACGGCTTGTTGAGGTAAATATTGGCGAGATTGTAGACTTCGTCCGGAGACTTGAAGACCTGAACTTTGCCTTTCAAAGCCTCTTCAGGCTCGAAGAATTCCTTGAGCGAGGTCATCTCCTTGCCATAGAGATCCTTGCGGTAGGCAATCGATGCCGTGCCCCATTGCCAGGGCGCGCAGTACTTGGCCTCGGGGTCCCAGACCGGCTTCTGCCAGCGCTGGTCGACATTGGCGTAGGTGGACATGCCGCCAGCGCCCGTCTCCTGCAACAGGCCTTCCTTGATAAGAATTTCCACGAAATGCTGACTTGGCACCACGACGTCGTAGCCAGTGCCGCCGGCTTTCAGCTTCGCGAGAAGTGTTTCGTTGGTGTCGTAGGTGTCGACGGTCACCTTGATGCCGGTTTCCTTTTCGAATTTGGCGAGCATTTCCGGCGAGGTGTATTCGACCCAGTTGTAGATGTTAAGCTGGCCTTCGGCCTGAGCGGCGCCGCTCAAAGCGGTTGCCGCAACAAGCGCAAGCAGTAGTGTTTTCATTTGGCGTTCCTCCTGTTTGATTCACTTCACTTCGCATTGGGCCGCGATACGTACCAGTAGATTGTCACGAGCACGGTCGAGGCTGCAATCAGAATTGTGGATGCGGCGTTCACCTCCGGCGTGATGCCGTTGCGGATCATGGAATAGATGTAGACCGGAAGCGTCGTCGTTCCAGGGCCGGAAATCATCTGCGTGATGATGAAATCGTCGAGCGAAATGACGAACGACAGCATGGCGCCTGCAATCACGCCTGGCATCAGAATCGGCAGCGTCACGTAGCGGAACGCCTGCCATGGCGTTGCGTAAAGATCGCGCGCCGCCTGCTCCATCGTGCCATCCATGTCTGAGAGCCGCGCCCGGATCGGCATGAAAGCGAAGGGAATGCAGAACACGATATGGGCCAGAACGATGTTGCCGATGCCGAAATCGAAACCGATCGCCGCCTTGGCGATGACGAAGAACATCAGCGTCGCCACGGCTGTGACGATCTCCGGCACGATCAACGGCATGGAAATCAGCGCCGTCGATATACCTGCTCCACCGAACGGCCGCTGCCGGACCAGCACGAGTGCTGCCGCGATGGCGATGACGACGGCCACCGTTGTGGCGATGACGGCAACGACGAGAGAATTAAACGCTGCGTCCGCGATGCCGCCCGTCGTGAACAGCTTCTCGTACCAGCGGACCGAAAACCCGCCCCAAATCATCGCCAGCTTGTTCGTATTGAAGGAATAGCTGATGAGTACAACCATCGGTGCATAGAGAAATACAAAGAAGAGCGCCGCCCATATGCGCAAACCCGGGTATTGTCCCACGTGGCTGCGCATCAATGTCCCCCGGCAGGAAGGCCCTGCCCCTTGTTAACTCGCGCGTAGACAAGCAGCGCCAGCATCACGAACGCCATGAGCAGTATCGACACCGCCGCGCCGAAGGGCCAGTTTCGCGCCGTTGCGAACTGGAAATAGATAAGGCTGCCCAGCATCATCCGCTTGCCGCCACCAAGCAGATCGGGCGCGATGAACGCCCCGATAGATGGCACGAACACCAGCAGACACCCGGCGACGATGCCGGGTTTGGCAAGTGGCAGGATCACCTCCCACGCAACGCGCCAACGATTGGCGTAAAGATCGCTAGCCGCCTCGGCCAGCCGGAAGTCCATTTTTTCGAGGCTGGCGTAGAGCGGCAGAACCATGAACGGCAGATAGCTGTAAACGAGGCCGATCAGAACCGCGGTATTGGTGTAGAGCAGATCGAATGTCCCCGCCTCGAAACCCACCGACTGCAACCGGGCATCGACGACGCCATTGCGAGTGAGGATCAATATCCACGCATAGGTGCGGATCAGGAGATTGGTCCAGAACGGAATTGTGATCAGCAGGATCAGCACATCGCGGCGGCTCTCCGGCTGCCGCGCTATGAAGTATGCCACGGGCAGGCCCACGATCAGACATAGGGCGGTCGTGATCGCTGCAAGCCCAACCGAGCGCAAAACGATGTTCAGATAGATCGGATTGAAGATCAGCGAGTCGTCGAGATCGCGTTCGAAGAGGAACTGAATATAAGCTTCATGCGAGTATGCAGGTTCAACACCGCCATAGGGATCGGCAACCATGAACGAAATGCCAAGCATGATCAGCATCGGCAGAACGCCGAATATGCCGATCACAAACCATGCAGGCGCAACGCCCAACCATGCCGAGATTTGCGTGCGTTGCATCAGCCCGCCAACAGGCGCGCGGCGCCCGCCTCGACGACAACGCCCACTCTATCACCCACCGCAAAGTGGCTTTGGCCTGACAAGCTGTTGGATTCGCGGACGGTAACGCCAATGCCTCCATCGATCTCGACCATGTAAGTCGTGCTGTTTCCGATATAGACGGCTTCCCGGACTACGCCGCGCGGCAAGCCTTTCACGGGCTGGGCGAGGGTTATCTTTTCGGGACGCAAGGCCAAAGACACCTTGTCTCCCTTCGCGGCGCCGGCCGCGGATGTTTCAATCAGGAAGTTTGGCGCCACTTTTATCAACGCCCCGCCTTTGGCGGTCTTCACAACGGCGCCATCGAGGAAGTTCGAATCGCCGATGAAGTCGGCGACAAACCGGTTGACTGGGCTTTCGTAGATGGCGAGCGGCTCCCCTACCTGCTGAACATGTCCCGCCGACATCACCGCGATCCGGTCGGACATGGTGAGCGCTTCTTCCTGATCGTGGGTCACGAAGATGAAGGTGATGCCCGTTTCGCGTTGCAAACGTTTGAGTTCGAGCCGCATCGCCTGCCGAAGTTTTAGATCGAGCGCCGAAAGCGGTTCGTCGAGCAAAAGAACTTTAGGATGAGGCGCGATAGCCCGCGCGAAGGCAACGCGCTGCTGTTGGCCACCTGAAAGCTGCGAAGGCCGCCGCGCGCCATAGGCCTCCATCTTGACGAGCGCCAGCGCCTGGCGGACCGAATCGCCGATCTCGGCTTGAGGCCGCTTCAGCATCCGTAAGCCAAAGGCCACGTTCTGCGCGACCGTCATGTGCGGAAAGAGCGCGTAGTGCTGAAACACCGTGTTCACGGGCCGCTTGTCCGGCGGAAGATGTGCGATGTCCTGCCCTTGAAGCAGGATGTGGCCGCCGTTTGGAAACTCAAATCCCGCGATAAGCCTCAACAGTGTGGTCTTGCCGCAGCCCGATGGTCCAAGCAGCGTGAAGAACTCGTTCTCGGCAATAGCCAGTGAGACGTTATCCAGCGCCTTTACCGGCGCATGTCCCGCGGTTTCATAGATTTTCGAAACCGATTTCGCCTCAACCGCAGGCTTCACCTGAACCCCTCATGATCGCCGTTATCTCGCGGAAGGAGTTTGGCGCATTCCGCCTCACGATTTCAATGCCGCGATCTCGCGCCGGAACGGCAATGAATCGCCAATGGGCGGCATGTCCAATTCTTCGGCATATCGGTGCCCTGCATAAGTCGCCCAGGCGATGGCGGCTGGGGCATTGGCATCGCCAATCACCTTGACGCTACGGATGCCCCGATCCGCCCACTCGGCCTCCCGGTTCCTCAAGTCAAGGTAAAGCTGATCGCGGGGAAGCCGCGCCGTCACCAGGACTGTTGCGTCGCAAGGCAGGTCTCGCGTCCGTCCGGTGTATGTACAAGTGGCTTCGACGCTTCCCTGCTTCACGGCGGTCACAGCCTGACTGAGTTCCAGTGACACGCCAAGCGACATCAGCCGCGATTGAATGCGCCCCTGCTCCAGAGTATTGCCTGCCCATTCGGAAACTTTCGCCGAAGGGGTGACGAAGGTGACCTTTGTTCCTTCGGCGACAAGAAGTTCGGCGAGCACGCCCGCCAGATAGTAGTGATCGTCGTCGTGGATGACGACACGGCCCTTGGGCCGCTGCCCGGCCATGATGTCATCCGGAGTCATGACAATGGCTTCCTGTGAAACCGGTATGGGCAACAGATTGTAACGCGCCACGCCATCCCGCCTCCAATCGGCGCCGGTCGCAATGGCCACGTGTTCGAAACCAAAATCGAGAATGTCGTCCGCCGTCAGTCTGGAGTCGCGGTAAACCGTCACATTGGAGAACTTCGCGATCTGGCCCGCGCGATAGTCGCGCACTCTCGCCCACGCCGAAAGACCGGGAAGACGGCTTTCGAAGCTCACGCGCCCGCCCAGTTCCGTGGTTGCTTCCGCAAGCGAGACCTCATAGCCGCGAAGACCAAGCTTGTGCGCCGCCGAGAGTCCGGCGGGCCCGCGCCCACAACCAGCACCTTCGACTGAGAAGCCCTTGCCTTGATGCGCTCCGGATGCCAGCCCTTTCGCCACTCCTCCATGAAGGACGAGTTCTGCGTGCAGCGGGAAATCGACATGGTCATGTCTCCAGAGACGCAGATATTGCAGCCGATGCATTCGCGAATGTCGTCGAGTTCCCCTTGCTCGATCTTCTTCGGCAAAAATGGATCGGCAATCGATGGCCGCGCGGCGCCGACCAAATCGAGAATGCCGCTCTTCACTTGCCGCACCATCGCATCCGGCGATGTGAAACGGCCCACACCCACGACAGGGCGCGGCGTCAGCGCTTTGAGGCCGCGGATCAAGTCCTCCTGCGCGCTTCGCCGGCAAAGCGCGAGGTGGCGGAACATGCTTCCCATGTTCCATGCGCGAAATCCCAGATATCGGGAAGTTCCGCATGCATGGCGATAAGATCGCGAAGCTGGCTGTTGGTGAAACCGCTATCGCCCGCCAACTCGTCCAGTGAAAGCCGGACCGCGATAGCGCAGCTATCTCCGACCTCGTCGTGCGCGTCGGAGATCAACTCCTTCAGAAGGCGCGCGCGGTTCTCCAGCGAGCCGCCATATTCATCCGTACGCTGATTTGTCCGCGGCGAGAGGAAGTGCTGAATCGCGCCGAAGCCATGCGCGCCGTAGAGGCAGAGAATGTCGTAGCCCGCCCGCTTCGAGCGGCGATAGGCCAACTTGTGCCAGTGGCGGAGATTGCGGATGTCCTCCTTGTCCATGGCGCGCGCCTGAACCGGATCGCTGGTGAAGGTAAGGATCGGCGTATGCATCGGCGCAAGCGGCACTTCGCGCGTGTAAAGGTTCGGCCCGTTGGCGCCGCTGTAGGCAAGCTCGATGCCCGCAAGCGCGCCGTTCGAATGAATGGCATCGGCCATCCTGGCAAGCGCCGGGATATCTTCGTCATCCCAGATGCGAAGCTCAATGAAGGGCGTGATCTCGGAGGTGTGATGGATCTCCACCTGCTCGGTGAAGATGACGCCCCAGCCGCCTTCGCTCTTGATCCGCCTCATCTCCGCCGCCGCCGAAGGATCGCGATAGCCGCCGCCGTTGCAATGCGGCACCTGATAAAAACGGTTCTTCGCCGTGACCGGCCCGATCTTGACGGAGTCGAATAGAATGTCGTAGCGGGCGTCGCGCATCTGCCTCCCCATCGAACCCGCCATTATACACAGGCGTGATGCTCAGCCCGCAAGATAATCTTTCAGCGCCGCTTCTGTCCCCTTGGCCCACAGCGCATTTAGCCAGCGCGAGAACGCGCCCGAAAATGCCGGGGCCTGCGCGGTATCGCCATAGATGTCCTGCATGCCGAGCCATACCGCCGGATTGCTCTTCGCCTGTTGCGCGGTCTTTTCCAGGCGGTCCCAGATGGGATCGTTCGGCCCGGTCGGTTTGCCGCTATCCGATGTTCCCGCGCAGTGACGGCACCACAACGCCGACTCGAGCGCCAGGCCATTGACGCTCCGCCCCGCACTCAGCTGATCGCGCACGACCGGCACGATAAATTTGGGCTGGCGGTTCGAACCATCGAAAGCAAGCCGCGCAATCGTGTCGCCGATCTTGGGGTTCGAGAAGCGGCGATGGATGAGTTGAGTATAGTCGTCAAGCACAACACCGGGAACCGGCGGCACCGTCGGCATGATTTCCTCGCGCTCGAGCTTGGCGAAAAAACCGCCGATCAACGGATGGTTCATCGCATCGTGCACGAAGTGCACGTCAAGCAGCCGCCCAGGATAAGCAATCGTCGCATGCCCGCCGTTGAGAATGCGGATTTTCATGAATTCGAATGGCGTCACATCGGGCACGAACTGTACGCCAACCTCTTCGAGCGCTGGCCTCCCGTTGCAGAATTCGTCTTCCAGAACCCACTGGATGAACTCTTCGCAATAAACTGGCCAGTTATCCTCGATATCGTAATCCTGCAGCAGCATCTTGCGCTCGCGGTCCGTCGTTGCCGGCGTGATGCGGTCCACCATGGCGTTTGGGAAGGCGACGTTGTCCTCGATCCACGCGGCCAATCCTCGATCGCCGAGCCGCGCTATACCTGCGACGGCGTTCTTCGTCACGATGCCGTTGTGGGGAATGTTGTCGCAGCACATGACGGTGAACGGCTTGATCCCTGAGGCTCTGCGGCGCGCGAGGCCAAGCGCGATGAGGCCAAATGCGGTTCTGGGATCGTTTGGATTTGCTCCGTCCTGCTTGATTTGCGGGTCGCCGGGATTGAACTCGCCCGTCGCCGGATCGATGAAGTAACCGCCTTCAGTTACTGTCAGCGAGACGATTCTGATCTTTGGATCGGCCAGCGTTTTAACAAGCAAGGAACGGTCATCCGGCGATATAAAATCGATCATGACGCCAGTTACGCGCGCCCTGCTGGTAGCCGCTTCCTGTTCCACCAGTGTCGTCAGATAGTCCTGGTCCTTGAGGGCTTCCATCATCTGCTTGTCGGCATCGCGGACGCCTGTGCCGACAATGGCCCAGTCGTGACCCTTCCCGGTATTGAACAGACCATCGAGATATGCGCCTTGATGTGCGCGGTGGAAATTCCCGGTCCCGATGTGGAGAATGCCCGGCGACAACGACTGGCGCATGTATTTGGGCACCGCGACCTTGGAACCGAGGCTGCCGAGTGTGGCGAGCGAGAGTTTGTGTGCCATGCCGGAAATCCCTCTCAGTTGATGAAATCCATCGCACGGTGCGCGAGTGCCATGGTTGGTGCATTGGTGTTTCCGGAGGGAATGAAGGGCATGGCGGATGCATCGATAACGCGCAGGTTCTGGATGCCGCGCACGCGGAGCTTGGTATCCAACACGGCGTTGGCATCGCCGTCGCTGCCCATGCGGCAGGTGCCGACAGGATGCCAATTGGTTTTGACCGTGCGCCGGCAGTGAGTCGCAAGACCGGCATCGTCCGTGACATCAGGTCCCGGAAGCAATTCCCGCGTCACGCGCTTCGACAACGGGTTCGACTTGAGAATTTCGCGGGCAAAACGCAGCCCCGCGATTTCAAGCCGCAAATCGTCGGGCTCGGCCAGATAGTTGTTGTCGACAACAGGCTGCGTCAACGGATCTTTGGAGCGGAGCCGCACGGTTCCGCGCGACCTTGGCCGCAGAAGGCAGGCATTGAGTGTCACGCCGTCCTGCGGCGCAACCTCCTTGACATCGCCATCCACATAAACAGTGGGAATGCAGTACATCTTGATAGTGGGGCGCTTGCCTCCGTCGGGATCGACATAGGCGCAGGCCTCGACTCCCACGCTCGCCACAGGGCCAGATCGAAACAGCAAATACTGCAATCCGTTGCGTAAGGCTTTCAAGCCCTTTTCTTCTCCGAAATAACCGAAGTGGCCGTTGGTGCCCGCAACGACCGGCACTTCATGATGATCTTGGAGGTTTTCGCCCACACCCGGGAGATCGAGAAGCGTCCTGATCCCATGTTCATCAAGGTGAGACGCCGGGCCGATCCCGGAAAGCATGAGAATTTTGGGTGTGTGATATGTGCCGGCGGCCATCAAAACCTCGGCGCCGCACCGCGCCGCCACTTCCTGTCCATTCTCACCGAATACAACCCCCTTGCAGCTGCCGTTCTCCACGATGATGCGAGACACCAGGCAGTTTGTCTTGATCGTCAACCGTCCAGTCTCGAGCGCCGGCTGGACAAACGCTTCCACGGCATTGCAGCGCCTGCCACGGTGCGTGGTGTATTGCATTGTGCCGACGCCATTTTGGCTCGCCCCGTTGAAGTCCGGGTTGAACGGAACGCCCAGCCCTTGCGCGGCAAGCACATAGTCCTCCGTGAGCTGACATTTGGCGCCGGTGTCCGACACATGCAGCCGCCCGTCGACGCCGTGCCACTGATTGTGGAAGCTGTGATTGCACTCCATGCCGCGAAAATGCGGCAGCATGTCTTTGAATGCCCAGCCGGAGTTGCCGCCCAGAAACTCATCCCAGTGATCGTAATCTTCGTGCTGGCCTCGGGTGTAGACCATGCCGTTGATGCACGACCCTCCGCCCAGGATTGCCGCCTGCCCGACGGCGGGCGCGCGTCCGTTCAGATGTTTCTGGGGAACGGGCACATGCATTTCGACAGTCGAGCTGCCGTTCATGCTTTTCATCCATGCGGCGGGCATGGGCAGCAGATACGCCGACAGTCCCGGCGCCTTGGCGGGGCCGCGCTCCACGATGAGCACGCGTGCATTCTTCTCCCGGGTCAAACGGTAGGCCGCAACGCAGGCAGCGGAGCCGCCGCCGACAATGATGTAATCGTAAGTTTCGCTCATCGTCTTCGGCCGCCCGCAATACGCAACGCAAGCTATTGCTTGAGGGCCCTGCCCCTTTCGTCGAACCGGTGGATGCGCCGCGGATCGGGCTTCATCGCGATTTTGTCGCCTGGCTTGCCGTCATACTCGCCGTCGGCGCGCACGATGAGATTGCCGCACTCGCCGGCATCGACATGAAGAAACGCATCGGCTCCAAGATGCTCGGCGAGCTTGATGGTTCCCCGCCACTCGCCTTGCCGGCGACGATGTCGATGTGTTCGGGCCGAACTCCAATGGTGTGCGCCTTGTGACCCGCCGCAACCTTGCCGGCGACAAAATTCATCTTCGGCGAGCCGATGAACCCCGCCACGAACAGCGATTGCGGCTTGTTGTAGAGCTCGAGCGGCGAGCCCACCTGTTCGATGTTGCCGCGGTTCAGCACCACAATGCGGTCGGCCATTGTCATGGCCTCGACCTGGTCGTGAGTCACGTAGATCATGGTGGTGCCCAGGTCTTGGTGCAGCTGCATGATAAAAACGCGCATGTTGACACGCAGCGCCGCATCCAGGTTCGACAGTGGTTCGTCGAACAGAAAGGCTTCTGGTTCACGCACGATGGCGCGGCCTATAGCAACACGCTGGCGTTGGCCACCGGAGAGTTGGCGCGGCTTGCGGTCGAGATAATCGGTGAGATTCAGTGTTGCCGCGGCCTTGGCGACCTTCTCATCGATCTCGGATTTCGGGACGTTCGCCATCTTGAGGCCGAAGGCGATATTGTTGCGTACACTCATATGCGGATAGAGCGCGTAGGACTGGAACACCATGGCGAGCCCACGTTCCGACGGCGCGGCACTGCTCACATTCTTGCCGTCAATTTCGATGGCGCCCGAGGTGAGATCTTCCAGACCGGCGATGAGGCGTAGAAGCGTTGACTTGCCGCAGCCGGATGGGCCGACGAAGACCACGAACTCGCCATTCTTGATATCGAGATCGGCGCCCGGGATGATGACTGCATCACCGAAAGCCTTGCGCACATTCCTGAGATTGATGTTGCCCATGTTACTTCACCGCTCCGAATGTGAGGCCGCGAACCAATTGTTTCTGTGCAAACCAGCCAAGCACCAGGATTGGCGCAATGGCCATGGTGGAGGCAGCCGAGAGCTTGGCCCAGAACAAGCCTTCCGGCGAAGAATAGCTGGCGATGAATTGCGGAAGCGGTGCCGCATCTTTGGTGGTGAGAGCCAGCGTCCAGAACGCCTCATTCCAGGCGAGGATCACGTTCAAGAGAATGGTGGACGCAATGCCGGGAATGGCCATAGGGGTGAGCACATAGACCAGCTCCTTCCAAACCGAGGCACCATCCATGCGCGCGGCTTCCAGGATTTCGGAAGGGATCTCCTTGAAGTAAGTGTAAAGCATCCAGATGATGATCGGCAGGTTGAGCATCATCAGGACCGCAATAAGCCCGCCCCGCGTGTCAAGCAGGCCGAAGTCGCGGAAGATCAGATAGAGCGGAATCAAGGCGCCGACCGGCGGCATCATCTTGGTGGAGAGCATCCACATCAGGAGATCCTTCGTCCTCTTGCCCGGCGCGAAGGCCATACTCCAGGCGGAAGGGATGGCAATCAGCAGCGCGAAGAAGGTTGAGCCCAGTGCAAGGATCACGGAGTTCATGGCGAACTTGAAATAGTTCGACCGCTCCTGGACCACGCCATAGTTCTCGAACGTCCAATCGAAGAACAGGAACCTGGGCGGAATGGCCGCGGCATCGCCTTCCGTCTTGAAACTGGTGAGAATGGTCCAGAGGATCGGGAAGAAGATCAGAAACGCCAGGAACCAGGCAATAAGTGTGAAGGTCCATTTGCGGCGGGATGAAACTGCGCGTGCCATGTGTCAGCCCTCCAGATTCTTGCCAATCATCCGCATCAGGAAGAACGCAACGATATTGGCGAGGACAACAGCGACAATGCCGCCGGCGGAAGCGCCGCCGATGTCGTTCGACAGCAAGCCATACTGATAGACGAGATAGGGCAAATTGCCGGCGCGGCCACCTGTGCCGGTTACATAAATCTCGGCGAAGACGTTGAGCAGGAAGATGGTTTCGATCAGCACCACCACGGTGATCGGGCGCGCCAGATGCGGCAGGATCATGTACCAGAAGAATGACAGCGGCGGCGTTCCATCCATCTGTGCCGCTTCCTTTTGCTCCTCGTCAAAGGATTGAAGCGCGGTAAGCAGGATCAGCGTTGCAAATGGAAACCATTGCCAGGCGACAATGATCACCACCGCCGTTTTGGGATAATGCGTGAACCAATCTATGGCGCCCATTCCCAATGATTTGGTGATCCATGAGATGAAGCCAATGATGGGGTCCATCAGCATGTTCTGCCACACGAGTGCGGCAACCGTCGGCATCACGAAGAACGGGGCAATCACCATGAGGCGCACGATGTTGCGTCCAACAATGGCCTGATCGAGCAGCAGGGCAAACAGCGTGCCGCCGACAATGGAAATCAGAAGAACGCTGCCGACGATCAGCAGCGAATTGGTCATCGCCTTGAAGAAGGCGGGATCGGTGAGGAAGTAATAGTAGTTCGATGTGCCCGCGAAGCAGCGGTTGGCCTCATCGAAGAGCTGGCCTGGCGTCAGCAGCGAACAGGCATAATTCGGATCGAGCAGATTGTAGCGCAGGAACGAGAACCATATGGTCATCGCCAGGGGCACAATCATCCAGAGGAAAAGTGCGATCACCGAGGGCGCTACCGCGATGCGGCCGAGAGCGCGTGACTGCTGTGTTGCCATGGGATCCCACCAATAGTTCCATTCGCGCCGTCAATGGCGCCGGGAGAGGACTGCCCGGATTTCTCCGGGCAGCCAAGTTTCCATGGGAGGAAGGCGTTACTTGATGTAACCAGCCTTGGTCATTTCGCGCGTTGCCACGTCTTGCGCTTCGGCAAGAGCTTCATCCGCGGTCTTTTCGCCAGCGAGCGCTGCCGAGAAGATCTGTCCGACAGTCGTGGCAAGCCCCGCAAATTCCGGAATGGCCACGAACTGCACGCCAACATAAGGCACCGGCTTCACCGTCGGTTTCGTCGGATCGGCCGCGTTGATCGAGTCGAGCGTCATCTTGGCGAAGGCGACCTTCTGGTACTCCGGATTGTTGTAGAGCGAGGTGCGCGTGCCCGGAGGAACGTTGGCCCAGCCTTCCTTCGCAGCGACGAGTTCAGTGTAAGCCTTCGAAGTCGCCCAGCCGACGAATTTCTGAGCGGCTTCTTCCTTCTGCGAACCGGCAGGGATTGCGAGCGACCAGGCCCACAGCCAGTTGCCGCGCTTGCCGAGGCCGTTATCCGGCGCCAGAGCGAAGCCGACCTTGTCGGCAACCGTCGAGTCCTTGCCGGTCACGAAGGACGCGGCCACTGTGGCGTCGATCCACATGCCGCATTTGCCGGCATTGAACAGCGCCAGGTTTTCGTTGAAGCCATTGTTCGAAGCGCCCGGAGGTCCAGACTCCTTCATCAGCTCGAGATAGAAGTTGAGCGTATCTTTCCATTCCTGGCTGTCGAACTGGGGTTTCCAGTTTTCGTCAAACCAGCGCGCGCCGAAGGAGTTGGACGTGGCCGTCAGGAAGGCCATGTTCTCGCCCCAGCCGGCTTTGCCGCGCAGGCACACGCCATAGATTTCCTTGTCCTTGTTGGTAATCTTGGCGGCGATCTCCTTGATGTCCTTCCAGGTCGGCGCATCCGGCATCTTCATGCCGGTCGCTTCGACGAGATCAGTGCGATACATCACCATCGAGCTCTCGCCATAGAACGGCGATGCCATCAGCTTGCCATCGACCGAGAGGCCGCCCGACATGGCGGGGAGTAGGTCGGCCGGATCGTCGACCATCGTCAACGGAACCAGCCACCCCTTCTTGCCCCAGATCGGAACTTCGTAAGTGCCGATGGTGAGAACGTCGAACTGGCCGCCCTTGGTGGCGATGTCGGTCGTCACCTTCTCGCGCAACACGTTCTCTTCGAGGGTCACCCATTCGAGCTTGATGTCGGGATTCTTGGAGGTGAAGTCATCGGTCAGACCCTGCATGCGGATCATGTCGCCGTTGTTCACCGTTGCTATCGTTAGTTTCGTCTCCGCCAGCGCCGTCGTTGCCAGCGCAGCGAACATCATGGCGCCAAAGGCACCGGTAAAGAGTTGCTTCATTTCATTCCTCCCAAGTGTGGTTTGTGAGCATTTGCCAAATCTACGGGCAGATATTCGACACGATTGTGGGTAAGAGTCAACATGTTTTCGTTGCTGCGGCGCAGCAATTCGCTCGCTCTTCGATTGGATAGAACTATTGCAGAAGCTGCGTCGCCATCGCTTCATTGGTGATGAGGCCATTGACCAGACGCCCCGCCAAGGCGCCGCGCACACCCTTGAGACGAGGCATCGCCATCACCACGCCGATCACCTTGCGCTGGGCCGGGCGAGACAGACGAACGCTGAGGACGCGGTCATTGGTAAGGCCTTCGATCAACTGGCCCTCGGCATCGTAAGACCAACCGACAATCTCACCCACCGCACCGGCTTTCACGACCGCGCGCATCTCGTCGGGCTTTACAAAGCCATCGCGCAAGAGAGCGGCATCATCGCCGACAGCGCCGATACCGACGAATGTGACATCGGCTTGCTGAGCCAGATCAATCGTATTGCGGAGCGACGTTTGGGAAAGAAGAAGGGCTTTCTCATGAACGGTTGTCGCGATCACCGGCAGAGGCATCGGATAATGCGGTGCCTTCACCCGGTCACCGACACGACTTGCCACATCGAACAGCGACGCGGAACCATCGGGAGCGATGTTACCGACCAGCGAGACCACTTTGTGCTGCGGACATTCCATGGGTGTGAGCTGCTCCGCCATGGAGCGCAGCATGCGGCCCGTGCCCATTGCAAGAATGGCTGGATGCGACGACATGAGATAGCGCTCGAGTTCCGCTGCCGCTGCCTCCGCAACACCGAGCGTCGTTGAGGGCGATTCCGGATCGCTCGGAACAACTTCGCAGAAGCTGATTCCAAAACTGTCCTGGAGACGCTCGGCCAACTCCAGGCAGACGCCGATCGGATGATCGAGCCTCACCTTGATCAGCTTCTCGCTCATCGCCAGCGACACGAGCCGCTGCGCCGTTTGCCGCGATACGCCAAGTTTTCGCGCGATTTCATCCTGCGTATTGCCGGCGATGTAGTAAAGCCAGCCCGCGCGCGCGGCGTCGTCAAGCCGTTCTTTCTCTATTTCGGATTTGCGGGCCACTTGATGTCCTTCAGCTTGGAGATGCTGCTAAAGGGTTATGAGCGCAAAGGCCAGACTTGCGGAGGAGCGGAAGAATTTTGGCCATGTCACGCCGAGTTCCGCCAATTGCGCATCAGGACTCGGGCGCCCGGCATTTCGCTGCCGATCAGCACTCTGTTGCAATCGAAGATAACGCCGTGGTTGGCGGACGTGGTCATGTTCTTATGACAAAATCCGCTGGCCCGCTATTGTCGATCACAAACCGCGCATTGGGCAGATCGTTGCTGTCGACTTTGCGGCGGACTTCGTTTTCGGGCAACCCGAATTCGCGCCATCGCGCGTCCAATCGATTTCGCAGAATATCGATTGGCGTTTCGATCTTCACCGTCAGATCGAATAGTGGCCTCAGCAAGCTCCACGGTTCGTGGGAAAGCAGCAGATAATTTCCTTCGGTTAAAATGATGCCCACCTCCCGCGGGATCATCCGCGCCGATCCGCGCGAGATTTCGAGCGCGCGGTCGAAAACCGGCACCGTGACCTGCGCCTCGTCGTTGCTGCGAAGCCGCCTCAAGGTGCTTGCATAACCGCCGACATCGAACGTGTCGGGCGCTCCCTTGCGTTCAAGCCGTCCCAGCTCCTTCAAGAGGCCATCGTCATAGTGATAACCGTCCATCGGCAAAATGGACGCAATGCCGCGCGAGCCCGCATTGAGCAGATCATTCAGCGCCTCGACTGACGTGGATTTCCCCGATCCGGGCGGGCCTGCCATGGCGACAATTGTGCGGCGCTGCGCCAACGCGAAATTTTTGAGAACCGCATCTGCAAGCGCATCCAAACTTGCATCCATCGCGCAATATCCAATCTCCGTTGCTTGCAATGTTTAGGCGGATGCCCACGCGCCCGCAAGATCGCCTCAGCGCTCGCCCTTCCGGTAAGGCGCCATCAGCGCACGCGGATAGGCGGCGCGGCGCGACATGACGATCAGCGCGATGATCGACAGCACGAACGGCATCATCAGGAAAACTTGATACGGAACGAACGCACCCGCCAGCTGCTGCAGACGCAACTGATAGGCATCGAATGCGCCGAACAGCAGTGCGCCGAGCAGGGCCTTGCCGGGCCGCCACGATCCAAACACCACGAGCGCAATGCATATCCAGCCGCGCCCATTGACCATTTCAAAGAAGAATGAGTTGAAAGCGGAAAGCGTCAGAAAACTGCCGCCGATCCCCATCAGCGCGCTGCCCGCCATCACAGCTCCCATGCGCACAGCGATGACATTGATGCCCTGCGCTTCGGCGGCGGCGGGGTTTTCACCCACGGTTCGGATTGCAAGGCCAATGGGCATCTTGTAGAGGACCCACGCGACAACACCCACCATGAGAAATGCAAGATAGGTGAGTGGCGTTTGGCGGAACAGCGCCTCGCCAATCACCGGGATTTCCGAAAGGCCGGGAATATGGAGCGGCTGGAATGGTTCGATCTTCGGCGGCGATGTCACCTCCGGGAGAACGAGCCGGTAGACATAATAGGAAAGCGACGCCGCGAGAAGCGTGATGCCAATGCCCGTTACGTGTTGCGATAGTCCGAGCGGCACGACCAGAAAAGCATGCAGCAGGCCAAACATTCCGCCAGCCATTGCCGCAACGAACACGCCAAGCCACAAATCGCCGCCCAGATAAACCGTGAGCCAGCCCGTGAACGCGCCGACTGTCATGATGCCTTCGATGCCGAGATTGAGCACCCCAGCCCGCTCGCAGATGAGTTCGCCCAACGTGGCGAAAATGAGCGGAGAGGCAATTCGCACAGCGGCAGCCCAGATCGATGCAGTGAAGAGGATTTCGAACGCTTCCACCGTCACCTCCAGCGCAGTCGATAGCGCGTGAACATGACGGCGGTCACCATCGCCAGCAGCGACACGGCCACCATCACCTGAGCGATGTAACTCGGAACGCCCGCTGTCCGGCTCATCGCATCGGCGCCAACGAAGACGGCAGCCACGAAAATAGCGGCGGCAACCACGCCTATCGGATGCAGCATGGCCAGCATCGCCACGACGATACCGGTGTAGCCAAAGCCAGGCGACAGATCGAGCGTGAGGTTTCCTTTGAGCCCGGCCACTTCGGAGAAGCCTGCCAGCCCCGCAAGTCCGCCGGACAGAAGTGCCGTCTTGATAAACACGCGATTGACCGGAATGCCGGCAAACCGCGCGGCCTTCGGATTGTCGCCAACAGCACGCATCTCGTAACCAAGCGCCGAACGGCGGTCGATGATCCACACCACAACCGCGGCGGCGATGGCGATGATGAACCCGAAATGCAGCCTCTTGCCTTGGATGAGCTTGGGCAAAGCCGCCTCCGCGATCACCTTCTTGGATTGCGGCCAGCCAAGCCCCATCGGGTCCTTCAGCGGGCCTTCGAGAAGCAAGCTTACGAAAAGAAGCGCGATGAAGTTCAGGAGCAGCGTAGTCACCACTTCGTCCACGCCAAAACGGGTTTTGAGGAAAGTGGGAATCGAAAGCATCGCCGCGCCGCCAAGAATGGCGGCGATCATGAGAATGGGGATAAGGAGTGGCGCGGGAAGCGGCAGAAGCCCCGTTCCGAAGACGGCAGTCAGAACCGCACCAGCATAAAGCTGCGCCTCGCCGCCGATGTTCCAGAGCTTGGCGCGGAAGGCGACTGCGGCAGCAAGCCCCGTGAAAATGAGTGGTGTGGCGCGAGTGAGCGTTTCCAGCAGCGCGAACTGTGATCCAGCGGCGCCCTTGGCGATGAGCGCAAAAACCGAGAAGGGCGAGGCGCCAGAAAACGCCACCAACATCGCGCAAAAAGCCGCCGCGAAGAGGATTGCAAGCGCGGGATACCCGCCGACAATGGTCAAGGGCCGATGCTCGCGCGGTTCAAGCCGCATGGGCAAAGCCCTGTCCGGCCATCATCAGGCCGATCTCCGAGATGTTCACCCGGCCGCGCGGAATTGGCGCCGAAATCCGGCCGCGATACATCACCGCAATCTGGTCCGAGAGCGCCAGCAATTCGTCGAGATCCTCCGATATCAAAAGAATGGCCGCACCGCGTTTTCGCGCGTCAAGCAGCTGCTCGTGCACGTAGGCGACGGCGCCGACATCGAGTCCGCGCGTTGGCTGGTTGGCGAGAATGATCGAGGGTGAGTTGGCCATGACGCGGCCCAGAATGATCTTCTGCATGTTGCCGCCAGAGAGCAATCGCACGCGCGCGCCGGGCGATGGGCACTTCACTTGGTACTTCGCGATGATGTCCTCCGCGAAGCGCCGCGCCGACGGCCAATCGATGAGGCCCAGGCGGGAAAAGGCAGGCGAGCGATAGGCTTCGGAGATCGCGTTCTCTGTAACAGTCATGTCGCCCACGAGGCCTTCGGCGTGACGATCTTCGGGGATGCGGGCAATGCCGAGCGCAATCATGCCGCGCGGCGAAAAAGCCCTTATTTCATTGCCTTTCACCGATACCGAGCCGCGCTGAGGTGGAAGCAATCCGCAGATGACTTCGGCCAAGAGGCTTTGGCCATTGCCGGAGACGCCTGCCAGACCGGTGACTTCTCCCGCGCGCAGGGAAAGCGACACATCATCGAGTTGCCGCGCACTCACTCCCTTAAGCGACAGCAGCACGTCGCCTGCGGGCTGCGGCTCGGCTTTCGGTGGTTTGATGACGCGGCCAACCATGATCTCGGCGAGTTCCGCCCGCGTCGTGCCCACAGCTGGCCGTTCCGCAACGAGTTTTCCCGCGCGCAGGACGGCCACCCGGTTGCACGCGGCGAGCACTTCTCCGAGCTTGTGGGAAATGAGGATGATGGAGAGGCCCTTGGCTGCGAACTTCTTCAATGTTTCGAACAGGGATGCCGTTTCCTGCGGCGTCAGCACTGCTGTTGGCTCATCGAGAATCAGAATTTTCGCCTCGCGATAGAGCGCTTTCAGGATTTCGACGCGCTGGCGCTCGCCAACCGAGAGCGTAGCCACTTGCGCATCCGGTTTGATGGCGAGGCCAAAGCTTTCACCCAGTTCGCGGATGCGCGCGCGGGCTTTGGCGGTGTTGGAGGAGAGCCGCGTCAACGGCTCAGTGCCAAGCACGATATTATCGAGAACGCTCAGATTATCGGCGAGGGTGAAATGCTGATGCACCATGCCGATGCCCGCCTTGATCGCCGCGCTCGGTGAGCCGGGCGGGAGCGTCCTGCCCTCCACCTCGATTGATCCCTCGTCCGCCACATAGTGGCCGAACAGGATGTTCATCAGCGTGGTTTTGCCCGCGCCGTTTTCCCCAAGCAGACCAACGATTTCGCCGCGCGCCAGAGCGAGCGAGATCGCCTCGTTGGCAACCAGCGGCCCGAACCTTTTGGTGATGCCGGCGAGCCGGAGAACGATCTCCGGCTTCGCCGCACCGTGTCCGCTCATGGGATCAGGACGATTTGGGTTCGTTGTCGTCGATAGCGACGGTGAAGGC
>JAAURV010000001.1 GCA_012032065.1 Hyphomicrobiales bacterium | reverse complement strand
TCCACAACCACCAGCGCGGCAGCGGCGTATTGAGTTCCTTGATGCCATCCCACTCGTGGCCGGTCGTCTCGGTGCCCGAGATTTCATCGATGTGGCGTTCGCCGGACATTATTCACTCTCCTTGAACGGAATGGACGCTGCGTCCTCATGCGCCTTGCGCGCCGAGGGGCGGAGCACCCAGACGGCCGCGGCTGCGAAGAACAGGAGCATGGCCAGCAAGCCCCAGCTATCGGCGAAGGTCCGCAGCATCTGATAGTCGGCGTTCATCTCAGGTTCTCCTCCGGTTTGTAGGCCGAGAAGTCGACCAGCGTTCCGAGCATCTGCAGGTAAGCGATCAAGGCATCCATTTCGGTCACGCGCGGATCGCCGTCGAAATTCGCGACAACCGCCTTGGGATATCGCCCGGTGACCGAGGCCGGATCGCCTTCGGCCCCGGCCTGTGCCTTGGCGTCCGCTTCCGCCGCGGCGATCATTTCGTCCGTGTACGGCACGCCGACGGAGCGGTTCGCGGCCAGATGGCCGGAGGCGTTCGAAAGATCGAGTTCGCGCGAGGCCAGAAACGAATAGGGCGGCATGATCGATTCCGGCACGACCGAGCGCGGATCCTTCAGGTGTTCGAGATGCCAGTCGTTCGAGTAACGGCCGCCGACGCGCGCCAGATCGGGTCCAGTGCGTTTCGAACCCCACTGGAAGGGATGGTCGTACATCGACTCGGCGGCGAGACTGTAATGGCCGTAGCGCTCCACCTCGTCGCGGAAGGGCCGGATCATCTGCGAGTGGCAGACGTAGCAGCCCTCGCGTACATAAATGTTGCGCCCCGCAAGCTCGAGCGGCGAATAGGGCCGCATGCCCTTCACCTTCTCGATGGTGTTTTCGAGATAGAACAAGGGCGCGATCTCCACGATGCCGCCGATGGTGACGACGATGAGCGAGAGCACGAGCAGCAGCGTGGCGTTGCGCTCGATGCTTCCATGCCAGCCAAGGGAACCGCCGGACGGGTTTGCCATGTTCGTTTCTCCTTACTCGGCCGGCTGCAATGCGGGGGCATCCGCGCCCATGGGAACTTCTTCGCGGAGATCGCCACGGATGGTGCGGTAGATGTTGTAGGCCATGACCAGCGCGCCCAAGAGGTAGAGCAGGCCGCCGAACGCGCGCATCACGTAGTAGGGATGCATCGCCGCCATCGACTCCGCGAAAGAATAGACGAGGAAGCCCTGGTCATCGTACTCGCGCCACATCAGGCCCTGCATGATGCCGGATACCCACATCACCGCCGCGTAAACGACGATGCCGAGCGTTGCGAGCCAGAAGTGCCAGTTGACCAGCCTCAGGCTGTAGAGCCGCTGGCGGCCCCAGAGCTTCGGCACGAGAAAGTAGATCGCGCCGAACGAAATCATGCCGACCCAGCCCAGTGCGCCCGAATGCACGTGTCCAATGGTCCAGTCGGTGTAGTGGCTGAGCGAGTTGACGGCTTTGACCGACATCAGCGGGCCCTCGAAGGTCGACATGCCGTAGAAGCGATCGCCATTACCATCATGCGCAGGATTGGATCGGTGCGAAGCTTGTCCCACGCGCCCGACAGCGTCATGAGCCCGTTGATCATGCCGCCCCAGGAGGGCATCCACAGCATGACCGAGAACACCATGCCGAGCGTCTGCGCCCAGTCGGGGAGTGCTGTGTAATGCAGATGATGCGGCCCGGCCCAGATGTACATGAAGATCAGCGACCAGAAGTGGATGATCGAAAGCCTGTAGGAGTAGATCGGGCGGTCCGCCTGCTTGGGCACGAAATAATACATCATGCCGAGGAAGCCGGCGGTGAGGAAAAAGCCCACCGCGTTGTGCCCGTACCACCACTGGGTCAGCGCATCCTGCACACCCGAGAATGCCGAATAGCTCTTCGACCCCATGAACGACACCGGCATCGACAGATTGTTGACGAGGTGCAGCATCGCGATGGTGACGATGAAGGAGAGATAGAACCAGTTCGCCACATAGATGTGGGGTTCCTTGCGCTTGATCAGCGTGCCGAGGAACACCACGAGATAGGCGACCCAGACGATGGTGAGCCAGATGTCCACATACCATTCAGCTCGGCATACTCGCGGCTTTGCGTGATGCCGAGCAGATAGCCCGTGGCGGCGAGCACGATGAAGGCCTGATAGCCCCAGAATACGAACCACGCGAGATCGCCGCCCCAAAGCGCGCGCGGCAGGTGCGCTGCACGACATAGAACGACGTGGCGATCAGCGCGTTGCCGCCGAAAGCGAAGACCACGGCCGAAGTATGGAGCGGACGGAGACGGCCGAAGTTGAAATAAGGCTCGAGGTTGAGCAGCGGATAGGCAAGCTGCAGCGCGATGACGAAGCCTACGAGCAGTCCCGCGATGGCCCAGAACATGGTGGCGATGGCGCCATAGCGGACGACGCCGTCGAGATAACCCGACGTGTCGTAGGCCGCGAAAGGTTGCCCGTCGGCGGAGAACTGGACGCGCCGCGCGAGAAAAACTGTCGTCAGTCCGAGCATGACGAAGGCAATCGCGCCATGGATGCGGAAGAACTCGTCCTGACCGGTCGCCGCCGCCATGAGTGCCAGGAAGGCCGCAATGCCTGCGGCGAGGACGGGCGTTCCGTATTTCATGGGTAGCGGTCCTTTCAAGCGCTGCCGCACAAGGACCGGGATCCTAGCCCCCTGCCCCACCGGCAGCCTCTCTGATGGCGGCTTGGGCACGGACGAGCCTTGATCTGGATCAACGCCCTTGGCCGCGATTTGGCAAAAAATGCGTAGTGATGTGGATCGGGACGGCCGACATGCCGGATAAATCGGACAAATGGCGGATACGCATGGTTGAAGGGCGCCAGATGAGTGGCGGCCTTTTGAACATGGTAGACACACTTGGCTCCTACCTCCAGCAACAGGGGCAGCTCTGCGACCGGCTTGAGGAGATCGCCGACAGTCTGCCGGACTCCGCCGACGGCGTTCTCTGCATCGAAACCGCCAACCAGATGGTGAGGATGATCAAGTCCGCACACAGCTTCGAGGAAGAGGAACTGTTCCCCGCCATCATGGCGGCGGTGGAGGACCGGCTGGCGCTCGAACCGGTCTTCGATCGCCTGAAGTTCGAGCATTGGGAAGACGAGGAGAACGCCGCCTGCGTTCATGAGGCGCTCTGCGCCTTCGCGGTGAGGCGGGCGGACAGCAATGTCGAATCACTCAGCTGGATGCTGCGCGGACTGTTCGAATGCCTGCGCCGCCACATCGCCTTCGAACGCGATCACGTGCTGCCCATGGCGATAAGCCTGACGGCCAGGCAGTTCGATTAAAGCAACGGCCTCGGTACGTCGCCTGCACGCTCCGCAAATACCTGATGGAACTGGCGCGGCTTCGTCTCGCGCACCATCGAAAAACGGGGAAGTACGACCGATGAGGCGGTCTCGGCACGTTGCACAAATGCTTCGACGAGGCCTAAATGCCGGCCAAGCGTCAGGCCAATATTGGCGTAGCTGAGGTCATTGCCGCCACTGTGCTGATAGATGCCGCCTTGATTTCTTGCGGCGATGAACGGCGCGCGGAAGCAACGAATGGTCAGCCCATCACCCTGGCGCCGAGGCTGTGGCCGGTGTTGGCGATGGTCCTGGGTTTGGACACGCGCATCTCTTCCACCGAACGCACTTTCTGTCTTGCGGCTCCCGCCCAGTCCTTGGTTTTCACTCTCGGATCGCGCAATCGATCCATTGCCGCGGGAATGGCATCCGCGTACTGCGGCAACCATGGCGCTTGCGCGACAAGCATTTCATCCACCATTTGCCAGACTTCCTCCGGCGTACATATGGCGCCAACGAGCGGATCATGCAGCACGGCGAGCTTCAGAAGCTCCACGTCACCGGTCATCGCCGCCTGAACGCTCATCCGTTGCACATTGATGGAACTCATGCAGGTGGCGGCGCAAGCGAGCGGCAGTTCCATGCCCTCGACCATGTTGATGCCGAAGCGGGTCACGAAGCCGGTGCTTTCGACGATGCAGTCGGCGGGCAGATTCTTGATCGTGCCGCCGTTCTTCACATTGAAGTGGCCGCGATAGGTGCGGCCTGTTTCCAAGGCCTCGATGATCCATGATGCATGTTCATCCGTGCGTACGTAATCGCTCAGTGGCTTTTCCGCGAGTTTCAGAAAATGCGGGAAGTCCTGCTCGAACCAATTCCGGTTCTCGGTACAGTAGCGGAGATAGCCTCCCGTTTCGCCGTGTATCCAGTCGCTGAGCGAGATCCAGTTGACGATCTCGCTTGGCCGCTTACGATACCAGGGCAGATACTCAGAAAGATGTCCGTTGGATTCCGTCGAATAATAGCCGAAGCGCTTCAGCACATCGATGCGCACCTTCTCCTGTTCGGAGAATGCCGGATGCTTCTCAAAGGCTTCGACGAGTTCATCCCGAGTGATGTTGCGGCCCATGTGATTCAATCCGATATACCATGTCTGGTGGTTGATGCCGGAGCAGACGATGTCGAGGCCGGTATGCGGATGAATGCCGAGCGCCGCCGCAATCTGCCGCCAGCCGTTCTGCACGCCATGGCAGAGACCTACCGTGTTCACTTTGCCGTGGTCGATGCAGGCCCAGGTGTTCATGGCCATGGGGTTGGCATAGTTCAAGTGCAGAAGATCGCTATGCGCCACTTCGCGCATGTCCTTGCAGAAACCCATCATGGCGGTCATGGTGCGCTGGCCGTACATGACTCCGCCCGCGCAAATGGTGTCGCCCACGCACTGATCGACGCCGTACTTCAGCGGAATGTTGACGTCGGCCGCATAGGCCTCCAGCCCGCCGATGCGCACGCAATTCATGATGTATTTGGCGCCCTCAAAGGCGTGGCGGCGGTCTGTCGTGGCCGTGACCTTTGTGGGCAGCCTATTTACATCCACAATGCGCTGGATGATCTGCCGCGCCATCTCCAGGTTTTTCTCGCTGATGTCGGTGAGCGCAAACTCCACCTCCGCAAATTCGGGGATTTTCAGCAGGTCGCTCACCAGTTTCTTGGTGAAGCCGATGGAACCTGCGCCGATGATGGCGATCTTGATGGTCATGTCTTCATCCTCATAACGATTGCAAAAACGCCCTGTGACCTATGGCTTTTGGCGCTGAAGAACGGTACTCGGCCGTCAGACTGTCCGCCGCCGTCTTTGCTTTCTTGCGAAGTTCCGGCGAGCGTTCCATGTGTCTTTGCGCCACGCCGCGATTCAAAAGCCCAAGGCCATCGAGCACCGGATAGTAGAGCTGCTGCTCTGTATGAGCGAAGCGGCCTGGCAGCGGCTCGAAGTCCGAGTACTCTGGCATCTTTCCTTGCCATCGCTCGAGCCGCTCTTTCGCCGGCGCGCCGATGTTTTTCTCCGCAACGTGCTTCCAAAAGGGCGTGTCGCGCCGCTCCGACACGTAGTGCATATTGATAAAATCGCGGAAATCATCCACTTGCCGCGCAGCGAAGGCATTATATGCGTTCCGGTCCTCGGGCGTGCGATTCAGATGGTAGTTCGTAAACACCATCAGTTGCACCACGCTCCCATGGATTGAGGTTGCTTCCAACGGTTCAAGGAAACTGGACGAGAGGCCGAGCGCGAGGCAGTTATTGATCCAGGCATCCTTCTGCCGGCCGATGTCGAAGCGGAGATCGTTGCGCGGTTCAATTGCGTGACCCAACGCAACTTCGATTTCCTCCTTTGCTTTTCCGGGAGTCAGAAACTCGTCGGAGTAAACATACCCCATGCCGTATCGCGTTTGCGTCGGGATCGACCACAGCCAGCCCGAGCCTTGCGCCCAAGCGAGCGTGAAAGGCGGGATTTCCTCGCCGTCTTTCAGATCAACCCAGAAAGGCATGGCGCGATTGACGGGGAGAATGTTCCGGTAACTCACCCAAGCGCCTCCGAGCACGCCGGTGATCAGCGACTTGCGGAAGCCGGTGCAGTCGATGAAGAAGTCACCCTCAACTTCACCCGCGCCGGTTATCAGGGCCTCGATGTCTCCCGTCTCCACATCGCGCCGCGCACCCGAAACTTGCGCATCGATCGTTTCGACTCCTTTTGCATGCTTGCGCAGCCACTTTCCAGCCAGCGCCTGGTCGAAATGAAATGCGTGGTGAAAGGGCGACATGGCTACAGGCGTGCCATCGGGCTTCCACGCCCACGGAGCTTTGTGCTGGTCCAACAGATAACCAAAGAGATGCGTATCTTTTACCGGCCTGCCGGCCGCCACGGAAAAAATGTCGAGGTAGCTTTGCGGGGCCGCGCCTTGCTGCTCCAGCACCAAATGCGGATCGTCAATGGGTCCGTCATAGGAGTGGCGCAAGCGCCGCCAGTCCCTGTGGCGGATGCCGAATTTGATCGTCGCTTCCGTGTCTTTCAGGAATGCAAACTCGTCGAGATCGAAGTATTTCAGCATCTGGCGGAACACGGCCGTCGTGCCCTCGCCCACGCCAATTGCCGGAATCTTCGACGACTCAACGACGATGACCACGGCGTCGCGCTTTTGCCTCTTGAACGCATCCCGCAGCATCAGCGCCGCGAGCCAGCCCGCCGTGCCGCCGCCGACGATGACGAAGCGTTCGCTCATTCCGCTGCCTGCCGGGGCCTCGAGACCCGCGCGAACTCCGGCAGCCAATCGCCATGGGCCGCCAGAAGATCGTCAGTGAGGTCCCATATCTGCTGCAAATCCAGCTCCGCCGCCGTGTGCGGATCCATCATGGCGGCGTGATAAATGTGTTCGCGGTTCTCGGTCACAAGCGCGCGCACCGTCAGTTCCTGCACATTGATGTTGGTGCGGATCAAGGCCGTCAGCTGCGGCGGCAAGTCGCCGATGTAGGTGGGTTGAATTCCGCGATCGTCGACAAGGCAGGGCACTTCCGCCGCGCAGTCTTCCGGCAGCGACGTGATGCAGCCGTTGTTACGCAGGTTGCCGTAGATCACCGACGGCTCGGCTGTCCACACGGAGTTGACGATGGACGAGGCATACTCGTGCGATGCTTCGATCTCCATCGGCTCGTTCTTCAACGCGTTCGACTGGCGCTTCCATCGGGCGATCTGCTCCACGCATCGCTTGGGATACTCATCAAGCGGAATGCCATATTTCTGGATGAGGTCCTCGCGGCCTTCCTTGATGAAGTAGGGCGTGTACTCGGCGAAATGTTCCGAACTTTCGGTAACAAAATAGCCGAGGCGTTTCAGCATCTCGTAGCGCACCTTGTTGGGGCAACGCTTATTCCAATGCGACGGCTTCGGAAACCGGCCCTCTTCGTAACCGCGAAGAAGTTCGGGATAGAGATTGCGATAGCTCCCGTCTTTCCGCCGGTGCTCGAACTGCAGATAGAATGCCATGTGATTTATGCCGGCGGCGCGGTAGCGGATGTCCTCAACCGGAATGTCGAGATCGCGCGCGAGTTCCCACGCCGTTCCCTGCACGGAGTGGCACAAGCCCACCTGCCTGATCTTCGGATACTTCGCCGAAATCGCCCAGGTGTTGATGGCCATGGGATTCACATACTGGAGCATGATCGCATTTGGGCAGACTTGCATCATGTCTTCGCAGACCTTCCAAAGATGCGGCACGGTGCGAAGGCCCCGCATGATTCCGCCGGCGCCCAGCGTGTCGGCTATCGTCTGCCGCAGCTTGTACTTCTTCGGCACTTCGAAGTCGGTTACCGTGCAAGGTTCGTAACCGCCAATCTGGAAGGCAACGATTACGAAATCCGCCTTGTCCAGCGCCATTCTCTGGTTCGAATGGGTCTCGATCTTGGCCTTTAGTCCAAGCGTGGACACGATCTTTTGCGCCACGACCTCGGACTCGGAAAGACGCTCGGGATTGATGTCCATCAACGCAATCGTCGCGCCGGATGTCGCGGGGCGCTGCAGAATGTCGCCGATGATGTTCTTCATGAACACGGTCGAGCCTGCGCCAATGAAAGCGATTCGTGGGTTGGCAGCCATGTGGTCTCTCCTACGCTGCAATATCGAACGCCGCGCGCACGAGGCGCTTGGTGTAGCCGGTCTTGGGGTTGGTGAGCACCTGGGCCACAGGCCCCTGCTCCATGATCTTGCCGTGTTGCATGACGATGACGCGGTGGCAAAGGGCGCGCACCACTTTCAGGTCATGCGAGATGAAAAGATAGGAGAGGCCGCGTTCACGTTGGAGCGTTCGCAGCAACTCGATGATCTGCGCCTGCACGGAAAGATCGAGCGCCGAAGTCGGTTCATCCAGCATGATGAATTCCGGCTCCATGGCGATGGCGCGCGCGATGGCCAGGCGCTGGCGCTGGCCGCCGGAGAATTCGTGAGGGAAGCGCGAGAGAATGTCCGCGGGCATTCCCGCATCGGCCAGCGCTTTCTGCACGCGGCCCAGGCGATCCGCCGGGGATGAGCCAATGCTGTTGACGATCAGTCCCTCCTCGATGATCTGCCTCACATTCATGCGGGGGTTCATGGAGGAGAACGGATCCTGAAACACGATCTGCATGCGGCTGCGGAACGGGCGCAGGGCATCCCGCTTCAGGCCATCGATGCGTTTGCCGTCGAAGGCGATCTCGCCTTCTTGCGGATTGAGCAGGCGGATCAGCGCCTGGCCGAACGTCGTCTTGCCGGAACCCGACTCGCCCACCAGTCCCAGCGTTTCGCCGCGCTTGAGATCGAGGCTCAGGCGGTCGACGGCATGCAGGTCCGAATAGGTTGCATTGAATAACCCACCCCGCTTCAGCGTGTAAGTGACGCGAACATCCTTGCCGGTGAGAATGCTCGGGTGACCGTCTTCCAGGGGCTTTGCCACGCCTTTCGGATCGGAAGACAAGAGCCGTTTGGTGTAGGGATGCCTCGGGTTCCTGAACAATGCCTCGGTCGCATTGTGCTCTTTCACCTCGCCATGCTGCATTACATAGACGCGGTCGGCAAACTGGCGCACGACGGTGAGATCGTGGGTGATCAAGATCACGGCCATGCCGTGTTTGTCTTTCAGTTCCTTTATAAGATTCAAAATCTGCGCCTGCACGGTCACGTCCAGAGCGGTCGTCGGCTCATCGGCAATCAGGATGTCCGGGCGGTTGGCGAGCGCCATGGCGATCATAACCCGCTGGCGCTGCCCGCCCGAGAGCTGATGCGGATACTGCCTGATGCGTGCTTCGGGGTCCGGAATGTGCACTTCTTTCAGAAGCTCCAGCGCGCGCGCCCAAGCTCCAGCCTTCGAAATTTTGTTGTGAATGCGGATCACTTCAACGATTTGCGAGCCCACGGTGTAGACTGGATTGAGCGAGGTCATCGGTTCCTGAAAAATCATCGACACCTTGTCGCCTCGAAGCGCGCGCATTTCGCGCTCCGAGAGTTTCGTCACGTCGTGCCCGTCGAGAAAAATTGAGGACTGCCTCGAGATCGTCGCGCGCTTCGACAGAAGCCGCATGACAGCCCGCGCAGTGACGGACTTTCCCGAACCGGATTCGCCCACGATCGCAATTGTCTCGCCCTTGCGCAGCGCGAAGTTCATATTCTTGACGGCTTTCACCTCGCCGCCTTCCACCTTGAAGGTGACGGCCACGTTGCGGGCCTCGAGGATGATGTCTTGCGCTTCAATCATCATGCCTCAATAGGGATCAATGGCGTCGCGCAGGCCATCGCCCAGCGCGTTGAAGGCAAAGACCGCAAGAAGCACAAATCCGACCGGAGACAGGATCCACGGATATGATCCGAGAACGGAGAAATTGCCGGTGTCCTGCAGCATCAGACCCCAGGAAATCAGCGGCGGTTTCACCGCAAAGCCCAGGAAGCCAAGGAAGGACTCAAGCAGGATGATGGTGGGAATGCCGATCGTCACGGCAACGATCACGTGCGACAAGACGTTCGGGAGGATGTGGCGGAAAACGACGCGCGTGTCGGAGGCGCCAATGGCCTGCGCTGCCCGCACATACTCGATCCGCGCCAGCGCCATGGTTTTTCCGCGCACTTCGCGCGAGAGCTGAGCCCATCCGAGTGCCGCCATGACGATGACGACGAAAGCAAGGAACACACTGGTGGGCGCGGTCACGGGGATCAGCGTCGCAAGCGTCAGGTAAAGCGGCAATTGCGGGAAAGCCAGAACGACTTCGACAACGCGCTGCACCCAGTTATCGAACCGCCCGCCCTTGTAGCCCGAGATGATACCAATCGAAGTCCCCACAATGGTGATGAATGCCACCGTGGTGAGCGCGATGACGAGCGACAACCGCGAGCCGACAACGCCGCGGGAGAAGATGTCGCGGCCCAGCTTGTCGGTGCCGAGGAGATGGAATGGCTTGCCGTCGCCAGTTCCGAACAGATGTGTGTTGGAAGGTATCAAGCCCAGCAGCTTGTATGAGTAACCTTCAACGAAAAACCCGATCGGCCGCGGATTGCCGTAGTCGGGCCCAATGATGGGTTGGAAGGTGATGGGATCGAGCTCGGTGCTTTCCTCGGTTGGAAAGGTGACGGGCCGAAACGAGAAACCGTCCTTGGTGAAGAAGCTCACCTTGTCTGGCGGCGCGAAAGCGATGTTCGCCTGCTTGGGTTCCACGGGTGCCACGAAATCGGCAAAGATTGCGCCGAGCGCAAGCAGGCCGACAAGCACGAGTCCGATCATTCCCGTGACCGAACGCCTGAACTTGCGCCACACAAGCGTGAGATAACTTTCGTTCCTCGCGAATCGGGAAGCGCCTGGCGTAGTGTCGAGGTAGGAGGCATCCTCTTCCTTGACGTAGGGCGCGAAGATATCCCGCTCGCTCACGTTTCGTCTCCCAACCGCACACGCGGGTCCATCCAGGCCAGCAGCATGTCGGCGATGATGTTGCCGGCGATCAGCGTGGCGCCGAGAATGAGCAGGATCGTACCCGTCACCATGACATCGCCTCGCTTCATCGAGTCCACGATGGCGGGGCCGATGGTGGGTAAGGCGAAGATGATGGCGACTTCGATCTCGCCGGCAAGCATGTAGGGAAGCACCACGCCCTGGTAAGCCACCAACGGGTGAAGCGCATTGGGAACCGCGTGTTTCAGGATCACGTCTGACTCACGGAGGCCCTTGGCGCGCGCGGTTTCGACATACTGTGCGTTCAAGGTGTCCAACAGATTGGCGCGCATCACGCGCATGTTGTAGGCAAGGCCGCCAATTGTGGCCACGGCAACCACGGGCCAGATGTGCTGCACGAGATTCCAGAACTTGGCGAGGGACATGGGCAGCCCGCCATAGGCGGTGGAATAGAACGAGCCCAGTTCCTGCACATTCAGCTTGAAGGCGAGGATGTAGAGAATGATCAGCGCCATCAGGAAGCGCGGGATCGTCATGCCAAGGAACGAGATGATCGAAAGCGCGGTATCGCCCAAGCCATATTGATTGCGCGCGGCGACAACGCCAAAGCCGATGCCCAGAACCGACGCGAGAAAATGACACGTCAGCGCAAATGCCGATGGTGGCGGGCAGGCGGTCGGCCACCACGTCGAGAATGGGGCGGTTGTAGAAGAAACTATGACCCAGATCGCCCACGAAAAAGCCGCCGATCCAGCGGAAATACTGCACTATGAGCGGGTCGTTGAGGCCGTAGAGACGGCGGAAGTTCTCGGCTGCCGCGTCCGCCGCCGCCGTGGTGGCGTTGCCCTGATAGAGCAGCTGGTTGCGCACGTAGTCGGCGTAATCCCCCGGCGGCGCCTGGATGATCGTGAAAATGATCACGCTCATGGCGAGCAACACCGGGATCGCCGCGAGGATGCGGAGTGCGAGGAAGCGGAGCATGGTTTTATCTTTCTCCTTCATCGCGAAGCGATGGGGAGTACGGCGAAGCCGGGAGGAGTATCTGAGCTTGGCTCGAACACACCCTCCCCCTTCGGGTACTCCCCCACGCTTGCGCGTGAGGGAGAAAATCGATTGTTACATCACACCCTTGCCGCCCGGAACGTCAGGCAGCTTGCCGGGATAGAGTTCGTGCGACTGTTGCTTGTCGGCGGGCACGTAGACTCGCTCGCGGATGATGTTGTCCTCGGCCCAGTTGTACATGAAGATCGGAGCACCCGGCGCCACGTTGGCGAAGCGCTTGTTGATGATCAACGCACCCGGATAGGCCGTGAGGCCCGCCGTGTAGACGTTCTCGGTGTGGAGTTTTTGATATTGCTTCATCAACTCCGTGCGCTCGTTGGGGTCGCGCGAGGCGACGAACTTGGTGACGACGTCGTTCATCGCCTTCTCGAAGTCGAGCAAGTCGACCTCGCCGCCCTCGGGCGCTTTGTGCCAGTCGCTGGTTTGCGGCCCAGTAGGCGACAGGCGTTCAGAGTTCTGAACCGCCGTCACGAACTCCGCCCCGTTACGCCAGATGTGCCAGTCGAAGTTGCCGGCTTTGCGCGCGGCATCGCGGTCATTGCCGGCGACAATGTTGGGAATCACGCGAAGCCCTACGGCTTCGCTCATCGCCACCACGCCTTCGGCCAGGCTCTTGTCCGACTGGTAATCGGCATTCACCAGCATGGTGATTTCCACATTCTTGCCGCCGGCCTTGCCTTCGGGGAAGTTGAGGATGCCGTCGCCATCCGAGTCCTTCAATCCCGCTGCCGCGAACTCGGCTTTGGCAGCCTCGACATTGTAGGGGAAGTGGACCGTCGAAGCCGCATCGAAGAACGATGTTCCCGGATGCAGCCCGCCGGGATAGATCGCCGTGAAGGGACCCTTCACCAGAGATTCACCCAGCCGCTGACGGTCGAGCATCGACGTCACGCCCTTGCGGAAGTTGATGTTGCGGTTGAGTTCGCGTATCGCCTGGGCTCGCTCATCCGGCTTGCCCAGCCATTGCCGCTGAGATTGAAGTGCAGCGAGTATGCAATCGTGCGCTGGCCAAACTCGAGACGCGCCGGCGATCCCGGATCGGCCGCCTTCTTCAAGCTTTCGACGTAGTTCTCGGCCTGCTCGAGGTTGGAGAAATCGCCGGTGCCGGCCACAGCCTGAACGTCGCGATCAGCCCAGGTCGAGAGCCGGTAGTGCATTTCGTTCAGATAGGGCAGCTGGTTGCCGGCCTCATCCACCTTCCAGTAGTAGGGATTGCGGCGCAGGACGACGATGTCATCCGGCCGGTGTTCGACGACGACCCAAGCTCCCATCGTGGGCATGCCCATGTAGGTGGGCGGGAAGGCGTTCTTGTATTGCTCGTAGGTGTTCTTGGAGTTCTTGGGATGCTGCGGCGCAAGGATATGCGAGGGGCCCGGGCAGAATGTGCCATAGGCCATCGAGTAGAGAACCTGCGTCGGGAAGGCCGTTTTGAACGTCCATTTGAGCGTAGAGGCATCGACTTTCTCGAGGGTCGCGCCTTCGCCGAAGGTGGCTGGCGATTCCTGCTGGAGCGGAGTTACCTGCTCGTCGACGATGTTGTATTCCCAGTGATACATGATGTCGTCGGCATCGAAGGGATCGCCATCGGACCACTTGGCGCCATCGATAAGCTTCATGGTGAGCTGCATGCCGTCAGCCGACCATTCCCAGCTCTTGGCGAGATTGGGTAGGGGCGCAAGTTCCTCGGCCTTCACCTGGAACAGCGGTCCGGTGCGGGTAAGACACTCGGAGAGACCGATATCGATACCGCCCCAGCCCTGGGATTGGCCAGCCCAATAGTTCCAGCCCTCGGGCCGGCCGCCGATGACGTGGCGCATGACATCGCCGTAGACGCCAACGCCGTCCTTCATATTGCCGGTCTTGTAGACCATGGGTTCCTTGGGAAGCCGGTCCTTCACGGCGGGAAGCTTGCCCGCATCGGCCAGAGCCTTGACGAAATCCGGTTCGCCATACTTCTCAAGCGCCTTGTACTCGAGAATGTCGCCAATACCGACAAAGGTCACCTGACCTTGAGCGTCGAATTTCGGCGCTTCGGGCAGTGCGGCGGGTGTTGCGCCATCAGCCAGGACAGCCGTGGCGGACACGCCGAGCGCCAGCGTGCCGGCGACAAGTGTCGTCAATTTCTTCATCGGGGATCCTCCCAAAGTGGAACCGGTCTTTGTGCACACGAGGAAGCCCGGACGACATTGGCTGCCGCTTCGCATTGGCCTCTCGATCTTTACATGATCCACCCGCTCCCTCCTTGCCGCAATCCGAAAACCGGAATAATGATTCCGGGTTTCTAAGGTGTGCAGTGCAACACGTGGCGCAGGTCAAATCCGTTGCCGGAAAGGCTGTTTCCAACACGCCGGAGCGCCGGTTCTATTCCCGCTCCAAAGCCTTTGGCCGTTTCGGCATGCGCATCTTCAAGCCGGAACTCATGGACCGGCCTCATTGGCATGGCCATGTGGAAGCGAACATCATCAGCAATGGCCGCATGATCTATGTGGCCGACGGCCAGCGGATTACCGTTGAACCCGATCAATTGTTGATCTTTTGGGCCGGCGTGCCACACCAGCTTGTCGCAGTCGAGCGACTGGCGTCGGCGGAGCCGGAACTTTCCAACATCTACCTGCCGCTCGACACATTTCTCCTGATGCCGCACATCCCGGACTTGCAGGTCGCTATTCTGACAGGTGGCATGGTGAATGTGCCGCGCGAACTTTGCGATGCATCTCAGGTGAAGCATGGTACGGCGACTACCGGACCGGCGAACCCGAACGCCTGGATGTGATGAAGATGGAGATCAATGCGTTGTTCCGGCGGCTCAGCTTAAGACCCTTCGACTTCCTCAAGCCGCCTTGGAAAGGCAAGACCGGCAAACACGGTCTCGCAACTCCGCATGTGAGGCATGTCGTGGCGATGATCCGGCACGTCGTCGAAAACATCCAGGTGCCCCTCAGAAACGAAGATGTGACGCGCACGACTGGGCTGCATATGAACTATGCCCTCAGCCTGTTCACCCGCACCATGAACATTTCACTGAAACAATTCATCATCAGGATGCGGCTCTTGCGGGCCCGCGGCCTGCTGCTGGAGCAAGACACGGCCATCGCCACGATCGCCACGGAGAGCGGCTTTGGTTCCGCGAGCCAGTTCTACGCTCACTTCGCGGCGGCCTACGGCACCTCTCCTCAGCATCTCCGCGATAGCTATCTTTCGTCCAATCATCGCTGAAGGAAGGGTCTGCTGCACGTCTCACATAAGCTCGTGCTTGGCTAGCATCTTTAGAATGACCACAAGAGAGCTACACAAATGAAGAGCAGCGCTATGCCGAAGCCGCGGCTGATCAACGGAAGAAAATCGAAATTTTTGCCGCTGTCAGCGCCTTTCCCTGTTTTCTCTCCGAAAACCTCCGGCGCAACGGCCCGCGCCTGCTGCGCAATCAACAAAGCGAGGCGTTCGTCTTCCGGGGATGGAGTAAACGCCCGCGCTACGTGATCGGCGGGTAAGTAGATTTCTTCGCCGCTCGCTGACACCCCTTCGGCAAAGCGATTGTCGGGATGCCGTTCCGCGTTGTGCCCCGTGACATACTCGCTGTCCCATCCGCGAGCCGTGTTTACCGCCTTGCGATCGATCAGTTGGCTATGGATTTGCGCCCTGACTGCCGGCTCCAAAACGGACGAATTCACCCGTCGAGGCTCGGCCAGTTCCTTCTCCCAGCCAGGGTCAAGCTTCGCCGAAACAGCGTCCGCGGCTTGTATCGATTGCGCGATCCGATTGCCTGCAGCTTCCGAAGCTGCCCCCAGTGGAGCGCTCATGCGCCAGTATGTCCGGCGTAAGACAGAGGCCAGAACACGCGAGATCTCATCCACACGCATTCTCAGGAAGCCTATTTGGGGTTCATCAGCATGCCGCGAATCTCGCCCTTCGCTACGAAGTTGAACTGTTCGAGGCTTGCGGACCGAACGATGTTCGCTCCCAGTTTCTCGTTCGCCATGCGCACAATGTCGCCAGCCAGCACTTCCAAATCCTTTGGCCGGATGCGGCTGAAGCCGTTGTCCGAGAATCCATATGCAGCCTTGAAAGCCGCATCGACAAGAAAAGGCTGGATGGCGAATTCCTTCGAGGGAAGCTTGGATGCGTCAATCACGCTTGAGACCTTCAACACCACGTACCCTGCCACCGCGTTGTTCGCGACGATAGGCACGCCAGTCAACTCCGTGGAAATCTGCTGCAAATCCTCGCCGGCGGCATGTTCTTCGGGCGCATCGTGTCCACCCCCCAGGAGAAAGTCGTAGCCGAAGAACGAGCCGCCCAAAGCGCCGAAGATGCCCACCAGGCCCACCATGACAAGTTTGATCAAGAGGCCATTCCCCGCCGCCGCTCATCCAGGGAGTATGTCCCGTCCGCCTCCTCCGCGAGTGCCGCGTTCTTGAGCGTATCCGATACTTCCTTGATCGCCTTGATGTTCGCTTCCAGCACTTCAAGGTTCCGGGCTACGAGCGACTTCAACTCCTCGACATTGCCGGCGAACTCCCCTTTGATAACCGAAGTCCGCTGCAGAACGATCAGTTCCCGCAGGATGTGGTTCTTTCTTTCGATAAAGTAAGCATGGTCCGATTGTCCGTTGCGTTCGAGAGATGCATTCTCTTCGAGCAACAACTGCTCCAATTGCGTCAAGATCAATCGCCCCGGCTCGCTTGCTGCGTTCGCGGCTCCTTGACCCACGAGCTTGAACCGGTGTCCGTCCGCAACCATCAGGATTCCTCCGCTATTCCCGAACTATACGCAAACGATCTGATGCGTCCGAACTGGTGGCCGTTCGCTGTCACGTCAAGATTACCGGCAACTTGCGCCTGCCGCGGCGCGTCTCCGAACATGCCAATGAGGCCCAGCGGCGAGCGTTGCGCGATCGCCTGCGAAAGGAACTGAACCTGTTGACCTTTCCATATCTCCTCGGCTGGTCCGCCACCTAACAGGGAGTCTTGCGATTTGGGCATGATCGATTCGAGCGTGCTGGCAAGCAGCGTGCTTTCGAATTCCTTGAGGACCTTTTCTCGCGCGATCGTCCGCGCGGCGGCTTCGTTCCCATTCAGGTCCGCGAGCTTCGATGCCGCGTCAGCCATCCGCTTGCGATCGGCATTCGCCATCACGCCGAGAATCAAGTCCGGCGCGGACGGCTCAACGGCCTTGTCCACGCGCGCGATCTGCTTCAATTTCGCCGCGAAGCCATTCTCGACCGGAGTTGCGGCGAGTTCGGACAGCCTTATGCGTGCATTTGACAGCTTCCCTGGCTCGGCCGCAGACATCACACCGGCAATTAGATCAGCGCCCAACAGTGCACCCGCTTCATGCAGTTACAGGAGTTTGACGCTAGCAAATCCTACTTGCGCGGGACTGGAACAGGCGCCGTCAGGCATGCCCGGATCGCCCGGATGACGCGGCTTCAAGAGACACGATGGAATCGAGACTTCTGTCGAGTTCGCGCCGTTCGAGTTGAGCTTCCAACTGGTCCGTTCGCGCGCCGGCCGCCTTCAGCATGGCTCTCGTTTTCAACAGCTTGCCTTGCAAAGCCGAGTGCTTCTTTTCCAGGGCCAAGATGCGTTGCCTGGATTCCTCAACGCGGCGAAAGAGTGACTGGCTGCCGGGCAGAAGCTCCGCCATCTTGCCGGCGCATGCGAAGTATCCCTCTTGCTCTCGGTGGTTTAGGTCAATCTCGATCCGCAGACGCTCGAGCTCCTGCTTCTGGAATCTCTCCAACTCGCCCAAGCTCTTGGAAAGCTTCTTTCGACGCAGCAGGTTTCTCATCACTCGAACTCGGAAGCGAGCCAGGATGCGTATCTGTCGCCGAACAATGTCAGCGACGCGTGAACGGAGACGGCAAGCAGCGCGATGCCCACCACCGCAATGATGCCCACGGCAGAGAAGTATAGCGATATTTTGGGCGTGAGACGTCCGACAATCCCAACGACGAGGTTGCTGAGGAGGGAAAACGCGATGAACGGGCTTGCGATCTGAAGAGCGAGGAGAAATACGCTGCTCGCAAATGAGACGTATGACTTCGCCATAATCGCCACGCCGGGAGGTTTGCCGACCGGCAATGACGAGTAGGTTCCGGCAAGTGCATCTATGGCAACCAGATGCAGGCCGCTGGCGAAGATGAAGAGAGTCATGGAAAGCGCCAGCAATGAAGCAATCTGGCCCAACGGATCGTTGCTGTCGATCGGCTGGCCTGGGATTCCGCCCAATCCGATGCTACTCGAAATGACGTCGCCCGCGAATCTGACCCCGTGGATCAAGAGCGATCCGGTGGCGCCAATCGCCAGCCCCAGGACGAATTCCCCGCCGATCAACGGGAAGAATTTGCCATGATCCTGCAAACGGGGAAGCTCCGGGTTCTGCATCGACATCAGCGGCGCAATGGCCAGCGATAGAACAAGCGCCAAGAAGAGGCGGGCCAGCAGCGGTACGCGCGGAGTAGAAAAGCCGGGCAGCAGCATCACCGCCGGCCCTACTCTGCAAAATACGATGAACACGAGCAGCGCGAAGTCGGGCAGCGAACCGGTCACGACAGGGATGCGATGACCGAGAGATTTGCCGCCTTCGAGACCTCCAAATGCGACAGCACCGGAAGATTGGGGAAGATCCGGTCTATGATGAGCCGGACATAGGGTCTGGCCTCGGGAGTCGTCACGACTGCGAAGCTGTTGCCAGAGTCCAGCGCGGGTTTGATGATCCGAGAGGCATCCTGCGCAAAAGCCTCCAACGCCTTCGGGTCAAGATCGAACTCCACCACTTCGCCTTTGTTGTCGCGCTTCAACGACTGCATGAACGTCACGTCCCACCTGCCGCCAAGGCGAATGATGTGGAGCGGACCGGCGGCGCTGATGTCCCCGCAAATCTGCTGAGCCAGTCTGATGCGCACGTGCTCGACGATGATCTCGGGCTTCCGGACATGAGGAGCCACCTCTGCGATGGCTTCGAGGATGAACTGGAGGTTCCGGATGGAAACTCGCTCCGCAAGAAGAAGTTTTAGGATTGCCTGCAAGGTCGAGAATGTCAGGAGCGAGGGAACGATCTCGTCGAGCAGCCGCTTGTATTCCGGCTCGAGGCTTTCCGTGATCATGCGCAAGTCGCGATAGGACAGGAGCTGCGCCAGATTGTTGCGTATCACTTCCGACAGATGCGTGAGCATCACCGACATGATGTCGAATGTGTTGAAACCCTCGGCCTTCAGATCCGCTGCAAACATGTCGGGAACCCACATGGCCTCGAGGCCGAAGGCGGGTTCCTTGATCGGGTCTCCCGGCGCCGTTGGAGGCTTCCTTCCAGCCGTCACCACCATGACTTCGCCCGGACGCAATTCGTAGCTCGCCGCCAAGGTTCCATGAATCTTCACGCTGTAGTTCTTCGGCGCGAGGTTGAGGTCGTCGCTGAGCTCGATCTCAGGGATAATAAAACCGAACTGTTGAGCGAACTTCTTCCGCATCTTCGCGACGCGATGCGCCAGCTCGCTCTGATTCGAAAGCAAGATTCCAGTTAGTTGCCGACCGAGCGACAGTTCGATCTCGCTTGTGCGGAGCAGCTCTTTTGCCGACGTGCGCTCCGCCGTCGACTTGCTTGCGTCTGATTCCGCTTGGCGCTCCTGGCGGGCGATCTCTTCATTGAGGCGGCCACGGCTCACTGCAATCGAGGCCGCCACAAGTCCAGCGCCGAGAACCGCGAAGGGAAGGAACGGCAGGCCGGGCATGACGGCCAGAAGAAAGAGAAGGCCCGATGCAACGATCATCGCCCGCGGATAACCGCCGAGCTGCCGGAGAATGGCGGATTCCGCGGTTCCCCTGTTGCTGCCTTTGGAGACCAGAAGGCCCGCGCCCAGAGATACGATGAGCGCTGGTATCTGCGTCGCCAGCCCGTCTCCCACGGTGAGTTTAATGTAAGCGTCGGCCGCCGACGCGAAGTCGAGGTTGTGACGCGTGACGCCGATGATGATCCCGCCAAACGAGTTGATGAACGTGATGATCAGACCCGCTATCGCGTCGCCGCGCACGAATTTCGAAGCGCCGTCCATCGAGCCGTAAAAAGAGCTTTCGAGCTCGAGTTCGGTGCGGCGCTTGCGCGCTTCGGCATCGTCGATGAGGCCGGCGGAGAGATCGGCGTCGATCGCCATTTGTTTGCCGGGGATAGCGTCGAGCGTGAACCGCGCGCCGACTTCGGCGATGCGCGTGGCGCCCTTGGTGATGACGATGAAGTTCACCGTCAGCAGAATGACGAACACAACCGTTCCGATTACGAAGTCGCCAGCCATGACAAGATTGGCGAACCCGCCAACGACGTAGCCCGCCGCATGTTGCCCTTCTGCTCCATGGGACAGAATCAATCGCGTCGTTGCAACGTTAAGCGCCAGCCGCAGAATGGTTGCTACAAGCAGCACCATTGGAAAGGCCGAGAAGTCCAATGGCCGCTCGATCCAAAGCGCCACCATGAGAATGAGAATGGAAAGCGTCACCGACGCCGCGAGTCCCATATCGACGATGAAAGCGGGTATCGGGAGAAACAGAACGACAATAATTGCGGCGATGCAGACGGCAAAACCGATGTCGCCAAATCGCCGGCGTGGCTGTGGTAGTGCCTGTGCCTGGGCCGCCATGATTCCACCAAGTGTGGGAGCCTAAGCTTGCCTGAAACTTTCAAGGCAACGGGGAATGTTTTAGAAGCCCGAGGCTATCCACCCGTAGGACCGCTCGGTGAGCAGAACAAGTTGCGATCCGATAAGCGAGGATGCCATGAATGCAGCAACGACGGCGACGGCCATTTTCGGGAGGAACGTCAGCGTGCCTTCCTGAATCTGTGTGACCGCCTGAAGCATTGCCACCAGGACTCCCACAAACATCGCCGGTAGAATCACGGGTCCCGCCACCAAACATGTGGCCCAGACAGCCGCCTGCAGCATTTCGATGGCGTCGGTCTCATTCATTCGAGCTGACGCGCACGCCTCCTGAGATGCTCAGGCGTTTTCCATCCTCCAAAACGGCGACGGCGCCGCCATCCGTAATCTCGACAGCGGCGACGGTTCCGACCGTGCCATCCGCCAGTGACTCTATCCGGCGGCCTATGAGCTGCACCGACTGGCTGGCGCCCATCTGCCCGATGAGCATGTTCAGCTTGTCGTTGAGCTTAATCGTCTGTTCGACATTCGAGAAGGACGCTAGCTGCGCGAGGGTCTGGCTCTGATCCACGGGATCGGTAGGATCCTGGGCCTTGAGTTGCGCCAGCAGAAGTTTGAGGAAGGCGTCATAATCAAGCGACGCCTTCTTCGCGTCGCTCATCGGGCTTGTGGCCGTGGCCGAAACCGTTGAACTGTTGACGATCATTACGCCGCCACCTTGCTGGATGCGCCGGCCGGGCTGGCCCCGGCTGCGATTTGGTTTTCCAAAGCGAAGTTCTGCCTGATGATTTTCATGCTTTCGAAATACTCGCCTTTCAGGACCTTGCCTTCAAATGTTTCCACGGCATCGGAGAGCTCGGCGTTGTTCGTAATCTGGCGGAGCTGAGCTACATTCACCTTGAACAGCTCCATCATCAGATGCGCATTCTGCGGGTCCATGATCATCAGTTGCACCAGAAAGTAGACTTGCTTGAGAGGCGTCGTGGCCTCTTCCGGCTGCATGATGTGGTTCTCCATGAGAAAGTTCGCGTCGTTCAGCAGCTGTATGGTTCCTCGCCGGTCGAGCCTGACGACCGCGCCGTTGATGTAGAGTTTTTCGTTGCGCTTGAGATGGATCAGCATGTCCGATCTTCCAGCCCCAGCAATATCGAGCGGTTGATGTCGATCAGCGCCTGGAAGTCGTTCTGAATTCCCTTTCGGATCGCCTCCGCGCGCTCCAGAATCCAAATACCGATCGATATCAATTTAGCCCGCAGTTCCGGCGGAAGGCCGTTTTCTTCCGACGCAAGGTCTTCGAGAAGATAGCTCCATAGACGGCTGGTGAAATGCAGCGCTTCGACGGCCACCCTCGTGCCCGGCCCCGAGGCTTGCGCACCTTCCAGAAGTGCTATCGATCTTTCGAAGCCCCTGCGCTCGATCGCTTTCAGGTTCACCGAAGCGTCTTGCGCGACCTCGTCGTAAAACTGTTGATACATAAGCGCCTTCTTCGGCTACAGGTAGTCGGCCAAAGTCAGTTTCGAAATTTTGGCCGTGATCGCATAGGACGCCTCAAGCTGGGTCATGAGCTGGTTCATTCGCATCGCCGCCTCGTATTGATCCACACCTTCGGATTCTTGCACCCGAGCCTTGAGCAAGTCTGACTTTTTGGCGATGCGCTCGTCGACCGGTTGAGTTCTTCCTGGCCGATGCCGATGCGGGCTTGTTCATTGGCGATCCCAAGGATGGCTTCGGATGCGCCCGCCATGGCGTGATCGGTGAGTTCGCTAAACGTGCTGGAACTGAGTTGTCCGCTCGACGTGCTGAGAACCGACACGACCGATTGAACGAGATCGCGGATGGCTTGGGAATTTGCCGTCGCCGACAGGTTCGCCTTGGCGCCGCCTTCGAGCGCCGTCAACGGGGTGACCGTACTTGCTGCGGACCAGTTCGCATTCCAGTCCGGATCCTGGAACTCCTGCTGGAAACTGGTATCGAGATGGTTCTGAAGTTGCGACGGCGTGATGTTTACGGCCAACGGCGAAGTCGGCAGGAATCCGAAGGCCGAAAGAAATGCGTTGTCGATGGCCGACTGGGCGGCGCTGCCGGGATATTGGGTCAGGCCGGGATTGCCGGTGTTGATGCCCGAAAAGATGGCCTGGCCGTCGTAGGTCGTTTCGAGCACTTGCCAGATTGCGGTATAGGCGGTTCGCGCAGCTTCTTCGGCCAGCTGTTGGCCATTCTGCGCGGATCGGGCGCCGCTGAGAGCGGATATGAATGTGTTGGCGACATCGGTCAGCTGATCGAGCCCCGCCTGCGTCAACTCGGCCCGGGTGGCCGCCACGCCGTGTATGGTCTTCAGATTGTCGAAGGCTGAAATCTGGCTGCGCAAACTCAAGCTTGTCGAGATGCTCCGGCCGAGAGTCAGCCCCACATCTTCGTGCCGTCCCGTCGAATATTCGATCTGCGCGCGCAGGAGGGCACGCTGGTTTCTGCTCAACGACGACTGCAGCGCGTTCTGAATATTCAGTGTCGAGATGCCATCCATTTTCATGTTACCTCACAGACGCTATGAGCGAAGCAAACATCTGATCGATGATGGTGATGACCTTCGCGGATGCCTGATAGGATCTCTCCAAATTTAGCATCTCCGCCATTTCGTCGTCGATGTTCACGCCGGTTGCCGGGAGAGCGCCTCCTTTGCCTTGGCCGTCAACGCATTGAGATAGTCGCTCTTCTGGCTCGCCTCCGAGCGAAGCCCCTCGACCCAGCCGGATGAGTTCTGCGCGAGCTGCTTGATGCTGGCGGACGCGGGAAGTCCGGTGCTGGCCGAGAATGCTATCGGCGCGTCGAGGGCGGAAATGAGAGCGGTGATGCGATCCTGGAATGACGGCGCATTGGTGGCATTGCTCTTGTAAGCGAGGCCGTTCGCTCCGCCGTCCCTGAGGAGAAATGGATTGCCGCCATTGGCGGGATCGAATGCCGCGTTGAGCGATATCGATCGCGCCAAGCCGGGGATGACTGTTGCCGCTCCCGGAACGGACGGCGACCCAGAGTAACTGAAGAGGCCGGTGGCGTCGGGCAAAGTGGGAGTCGCGGAGACATCTTTCTCGGCGAAGAGGACAATTAAACCGCGTGCGATTTCGTCGATCTGACTCTGATAGGTAGGCGCAAGCTTGTCGCGTATCTCCGCATTGGCCGCAATCTTGCCCTGTGTCGGCTGCATCTGCGCGCCGGGGCCAACGATTGCAACGCCGTCGGCATAGACGGAATTTCCGGGCGAACCTGGGCCAAGACTGGGCGTGGCTTGGAACGTGACCTGACGCGCCGTTTCATTGAACAACGTCACGCCGCCGGTGGTGTAGACCGCAATGCCGTTGTTCGGTTGAGTGACGGTCCGGATTCCGATCTCCGAAGACAGGGATTTCAGCAGGCGGTCTCTCGCGTCGAGCGTCTCCACCAGGCTTTCGTCACCTGTGGGCGTTCGAACGATGCGCGTGTTGAGTTCTTGAAGCTGCGCCAGATAGGCGTTGATATTGCCGACCGAGTCCTGGATGCCTGTGTCCGCGTCGGTCCTTAGGGATTGGATGGAGTCCGATGCCGCGTGCAAACTTGATACGAGACCAGCAGCCGTGCTGACCGCGCTGGCGGCAAGAGCCTGATTTGCCGGGTTCGATTCAAGCGTGCGAAGCTTGTTCTGCAGTTCGTTGATGCCCCAGGCGAGCGAACTGTCGTCCTGAACATCGCCCACCGTCTGCTGCAATCGCTGGAGCGCATCGAGCAGAATTTTCTGCCCGTCGGAGGACGTGGTGGACGAGTTCAGAACATCGGTGAGCCGCCTCTCGGCGTTTCTGTTGATGCTGGAAATGCGCGCGGTGCCGTCGAACTCGGTCGCGAGGCCCGCATACTTTCTGGTGTAGCCCTCCTCGCTGGCCCTGGAAATGTTCCGGGCCACAAGCGCGCTTTGGCCCGAGGATACCCTAAGACCGGAAAGCGCCTGAGAAAGTGCCGTGGACAGGCTGGTCATGGAGGGTCATCTCTCAAACCGTCACCGCTTCAGATTGACGAGGACATCCATCAGCTCCGCGCCTGTCTGGAAGACCTTCGAGTTCGCCGTGTAGCTTCGTTGGGCATCGATCATGTCGGTGAATTCGGATGCAAGGTCGACAGTCGACTGCTCGAGCGCGCCGGACTTGATTTCACCCAGCCCACCCTCGCCCGCGAAGCCAACCTGGATCGGTCCCGATTCCGACGTTGCCGTAAACACATTTCCAGTGAGCGAATCCAAATTGTCGGGGCTTTCGACATTGGCTAGAGGAATCCGGAATACCGCTTCGCGGCGCCCGTCTTCGTACGCAATGTAAACGGTTCCGTCATTGGAGATTTCCACAAGATCGACGTAGCTGGCGCCATTGCCGTTCACCTGCGCGGCCTGAACGGTGTAAGGGCCGGCCAACTGCGACATGGCCGAAAAATCGAGCGTAAGATTTGCTCCGCTCGGGACCGGAATTGTGATGTTCGTTGGGCTTGCGCCGGCGAGCTGTCCGTTGGACGGGTCGAATGACAGCGTCGTGGTCGAAAGTGGACCTGCACTATAGGGGAAGCCGCCGGTCGGTCCTGCGTTGTTCCGGTCGAATGCCGCGACTTCCCATGTGCTGGGTCCCGTCTTCGAGAAATAGACGTCGAGCAGCATCTGTTCGCCGAGATTTCCATAAGCGACAATCGACGACTTGGCGGAGAAAGTCGCAGTTGCAGCGTTAGCCGACGGCAGATCCGCCGCTGCCACCGCAACGGCTTCCGAGGGAAGATTTGCCTGGAACACGCCGCTGGTCGAGGGCGTGGCGGAAAGCGAGAGCTCGCCCAGATTGACCGGCACGAGGCCGTTGAAGCCGTTAACCACGATGGTCGCTGGCGTGGGGACGAGCGGATAGCCAAGCAGCGTGAAGCCGGCAGCGTTAATCAGATCGCCGTCGCCATTGGACACGAAGTTGCCGGCGCGGGTCAGTACATTCTGTCCGCTCGGGCTCTGGACGACGAAGAAGCCTTCACCTTTGAGGGCCAGGTCGGTCGTCGAGTTGGTTGGCGCCAAAGTGCCCTGCACGGAATTCAGGTTGCGGACATTGCCATCGACCGAACCGGAGTTGTAGGAGGATATGTTGTTCTCTATGAACAGAGACGAGAATTCCATCCGGGACGCCTTGTATCCGGTGGTGTTGGAGTTTGCGACGTTCTCGGCAACGACAGAAATTCGGCTAGCTTGCGCGTTCATTCCCGACGTGCTGGTGCGCATTACCCCGTACAAACTCATGAGTTTCTCCCAAAAAGAATCCAACCTTTGTTAGCATGTGAAGCTTGCACCAGCCTGTTGGGTTAAGCCTATCGAGAGGTGACTCAGCGGCCACAAAATTTACGGGAATCTTGAGTCCATCCACCGAACCCCGTCGCCACAAGATTTCCGATTACGGCGCAGACATACCGCCGCTGCGCCTTCTTGTTGCGTGGACTTGCATGGTAGAGCGCAACCGCCATCGTCCAGCTTCCGTTGTCCTGCTTGAGCTTCTTCAACAGCTTGGCCGCGTACTGGATGTTTGCTTCGGGGTCGAGCATGGCTTCGACGGAGTCGAAGTTCTTGCGGTGATAGTAATGGTTAACCTGCATGCAGCCGAGGTCGATCAGTTTCTTACCTTTTTTCTGGCCATGACGAATGCCCGAAGCGCCTCCGCTTTTGAGCCAAGGATGACCGACTCTCCTTCGATGTTGAGTGCGTAAGGATGCAAGCGGCCCTTCTTTCCGGTCTCGGTCAATCCGACCGCGTACAAAACGCCAAGCGGCACGTTCTCCTGTTTGGAATACCGTTCGAGATGACTTTCGCACATGCCATCTCCGGGCGTTCCTGCCGCAAGGGCGGAATTAAACGTAGATGCCGCGCCTGCTCCGAGAAGCAAGGCCATCAGGATTTGCAGGACTGCCTCGTTCGGCTTCTTCATAAAGGCCCTCATCTAGCTTCCTTTCGCGGCGGCGGTCGCTCTGCTGCTCGGCAAGGTTCCGTGGATCAATGTCCGGCCTGGCCTGCTGCCAATCTCTGCCAGACAGAGTTTCGTGCTGGCTCTCGGCCTGCCCACTTGCTCGCACTTCAATCGAAAGGCTGCCGCGATCAAAACCCAATTCCGCAAGCGCCGATGCGAGTTCATCTTTCGCTACCTGCAACGCCGAGGCTGTCGAGCCCAGCGTCGCCTCCAACTGAACCTCGATGCCGCGCCCGTTCTTCTTGAGCGTGACGTCCACTTCACCAAGCGATTCCGGGTGTAGGCGGATCTTCAACTGTTTAAGCGGTGAGCTATCGGTTTTTTTCAGCGCGGAAAGCTCCAGCTGAAGCGTTTGCAATACTTGTCCGAGAGAATTTGACGGCGCGCCATTCGCATGCCCTCCGGCCGCTTGGCCGGCCGATTGAGCGCTGTCATACGAAGCAAGCGGCGAGAACCGCGCGGGTGAAGGAATGGCCGAAGCGTTGGCCTCTGGAGGATCATGCGGCACATCCTCATGCGTAGCATTGCCCTTGCTGCCGGTGGCCGAAGATTCTCGGCTTGCCAGTGGGAAGCTTTTTTCGTTCCCGTCACGCCTTGATCCAACGCTTTCGGCGCGCTCCGCGTTCACGGCGCGCAACCCGTGTTGCTCCGGTTCGACAGAAACATTGGCATGAACCACATGCGATGCTTCCGGCGCTGTCGATTGTCTGGAAGGGACACTGACGCCAAAGACAATCGGAATGCGAGTTGGCCAATCGGATCGAGGCGACGGCGAACCAGCGGCCGGCGGCAGGCGTTCTGGACCGGTCAAGATCGGGGCCGGGGCATCCGCGGTGCTTTTCTCATCGGTTGATCCGCGAGAGCCGTGCGTTCCCATTGCCCCCGTCGACGCAGGCTTACTATCGGGAGCGTCGAATGCAGGTGGCGAGAAGTCTCGATTATCTGTCGTCATCGGCATTCCCGGAGTTTGTGCGACCCTCTCTGCCGCAATCTCGTGAGGCCGCTCGGCCGCAGAGCCAGTGCGCGGCGCCGGATCACTCGTAGCCAATGCGCTTACAGCGCGATCTCCAAGCTGCACATTCGAGGCCGGCATGCTTCCGCGCATTTCCGCCTGGACGAATGGGATGGCACCGAAGTCCACGCGAGCTGGAACCAGATCGGCGCTTTCGTTAGCGTACGGTTGGCTTGCCGATGAGATCATCTCCATCTTCAAGCGGCCCGGCGGCGAGGCTCCATCATCCGCGGTTGGAGCGGTAACGAGCCGGCCGGCAACCGTCGAAGTAACGTTGGCGGTGAGCACGGAGTTTCCCGAGCGCATTGAAACAGGCCATTCGGTTGGAGCCATGTCTTCGTTGACCGCCCGGCCGGCGGCGCTTTCGGGCGCCGCTTCATGACCGGGCTCAGTTGTCGAAACCAATCCAGGCGCGGCTTCGTGCCGAAGCTGCTTACTGGCGGCGTCCCACTGAGACATCCCGGTGAACTCAACATCTTCCTCGCTCTCCTTTACCACCAGAGTTGGCTCTCCGCTGAATTCGACGCGAACGGACATGCGATCAAACCTGTCTTCTGCTTGAGGCCTGGATGCGGATTGCGCGTTCGGGTGCAGCGCGGGCACCTTGCCGCCAGTGTCAGGCCGATGGCGAGGCAGTTCACCCGCGATCGTCGAAGCAACATTGGGTTTCGGAATTTGCTCGGAAACAGGCGGCAACAGGACTATGCGCCGCGGCGTTCCGTCGGAATTGGCGAGGTCACCCAATGGATCAGAAACAAGTGCGCCTTGTTCTGAATCTTCGATCTCGAAATTGCGGGACCGAAGAGAAGCGTTCTCCGCCAGGTGCTTCACGGCCTGCTTTTCGGACGCACGCGAATCGAAAAGCTCTTCGAACTCCGGTACCTCTGCAACCATGACGCTGGATCGCGGCACTGAAAGATAGAGACGGTCGCCGCCGGCGAAATCGTGTTCCACCGGCTCCATCCGCGCGCGATCTTCAACTCCGGGCTTATGTAAGCTCGAAGCAAGCGGGGAATCGGGCAAGGCATCTGCATCCTGTGCGAATGGGCCAAGCTGCGGCGCGAACCGCAGATCGAGGCCGCTGGTGTCATGCGGCGAAGCATCGTTCGCTGGCTTGCCCACGCGAGCTTCCAGGTCTTGAAATCGGTCCTCGGCCCCGCCGCGAACGGAACCATTCAACGATTGAACATTAGCCATCGTCTTGGCGAATTTTGCAGCTTCGCTCCCGCGCGCTTCCAGCGAGTGCCTTTGCGTTCGAACAACGCGGTTTGCAGTGGGCGGCGCCTCGACCGCATTCCTTGTCATTCCTTCGACCCTTCCATGACTTTGCTGACGGACGCCAGATCATCGCGAAGTTTGTCCCGAAAGGCGGCTTGATCGTCCGTCAGCGCTTGCGTCGCGGACAACTGCGAGGATGTGATGGCGGCGGGTTTGCTGGCCAGCGCCGCATGCTCGGCTAACAGGAGCGCCGAACCGAGAAGCTCCTTGTCTTCTTGATCGAGAAGTTCCGCGTTCAGCGACTTCAAACTCGCAACCGCGATGACGCCATCTTCCGTTACCGAACAAGACGAATAATAGAGAGAAGCGCGGGTCCATGGTGCCGATCCCTCGTTCGATAGTCGCCGCTGCCGGCCCGCGGCGTACCGGCATAGACCGCTTAAACCCGCGCGAAGGCTCGATTCGGCGAGGCTGGCAAGAATGTCGTTCCGGCGTTCCGCGGACTTCTCGAAGATCAGCGAATCCAACTGCGCCGGATTCAAACCACGCTTTCCCGCCTCCAGCTTCATGATTCCTTGAAGCAGAGCGCTTCTGTATTCGGCGTTGTAGAGTGATTTGGAGAAACGGCGGTTGTAGCGGCTGGCCGAACGCAGAAATGTGTTGATGTCTTTATCGCCGGCCGCGAGTTCCATCAGTCTTCTGAGGGCCGCTTCTTCCAGCAGTGTTCCGAGCATCGTGTTGGCGGTCAGCTCCAGGAGCTCGCGGCGGCGCGAAGGCGCCAGGTCTTCGACGGCGCTTGCTTGGACCATGGCGAGATGGCCCGCGATGCTCGATCCAAATTTGAGTGGGTCGAGGCCACGAAGCTGATCCGATGCCGAAGCCGCCTCTCCCTTCACATAGGCGATCGCCCCGGCGAGCAGTGTGTGCGTGGCATGCGGCAGATCCTTTCGTTGCAGGAAGCGCTCGACGGTGTCCGGCCTGCGCCCGACAGCAGGTATGTGACCGCGGCATAGATCTCCTCTAAACTTGCTTGCCCGACCTGAAGCTTCGAGACGTTCCCGCCAAGTTGCACCAGAAGCTCCCGCTGCTCCTTCACCGCTTCCTGATCGCCCCGGGCGAGCCGTTCCTGCACCGATTGAAGCAACCGGACCTGGCGCACCAACGGGCTTTGCAGGGTAGCAGGCGCTACATAGGGGATTTCCGGTTCGGCGGCTTTGGAATGCGCATCGTCCTCGTCTCCGGTTTTGTCCGGCGAATGTGCGTGGTCATCAGCCTTCGCGGCATCGGCGGAATGATCGGACTCCGTCGGCTTGTCATCGCCGTGGCCGGCATCGTGCGAAGACGCGGTTTCCGCCGCGTGCGAAGCCATGGCTGGTTCTTCGCCTTCCATGACCGACGGCCTCATGGCGTCGTCGGTCTCTTCCCCGAGGCCCAACATTCCCATGTACTGCTTGGCAGTCTCGAGCGGGAACCACGCCAATAGCTGCTGTTGATCGACGCCAAAATACTTCGCCGCCGCAACTCCGCCGCCACCTGCCGCCGCCAGCGCAGCCACAAGAAAGGCCGTTTTTTTGCCGGGGCGCTTGAACTTCATGATGCCGGAACCAGGACCATTTCAACGCGCCTGTTTGCGCCCGACAATGGATCGTCCGGGTTCAGGAGCTGGGTTTCGCCAAAACCTTCGATTTTCCGCAGGCGTTTCTCCGCCAGGCCGCCGCGCATCAGCATGTAACTCGCCATATGCGCGCGCGCCGTGGACAGTTGCCAGTTATCGAACTTATTGCTGAGAAACCGCCGCCCATCAGTATAGCCGCGAACGATGACTTTGCTTTTCTGTTGCTCGAGAAGTTGACCGATCTTGCCAATGAATGCGACGAGCGCGGGGTTTGGTTCGGCCGAGCCGATGCGAAACATGCTGACCGCATCGCTGTCGCTCAGCGCCACGAGAATGCCTTCGCTTGTCACTTTCACGTCGAAGTTCAGGCCAACGAGGCGCGAATCGGAGGACTGCAGCAGATCGAGACTCGCCTTCATTTCCTTGGCGACCTTGAGGTATTCTTTCGACTGCTCCGGCGACAGGGTCTTCTGGTTGTCAGCCGCAGGCTCCAAGGCGCTCATTTGCTTCGATTCCGCGCCCGGCTTCTCCTGCCCTTCTTTCTTCTCGGCCGTTTCAGCTTCAACCTTGCCGCTCTCGCCTTGCTTATCCTTGCTGGCATCATTCGCGCTGCTTGCGCCGGTTTCTTGCCCCGTTTCCGCTTCATCCCGAGCGCCGGCGATGCTTTCTGGCTGCGTCTTGCCCTCTGCCCCCCTTTTCAAGGCTTCCCACACCATCGGATCGAATGGATCTCCGGACTTCTTGGTGACGATCTCGACAGATCTTCCAGATGGAGCGCCGGGTCCGTCGTCCGAAAGCTTGTCCAGAGCTTTGTATGGGTCCGCCATCATTGCTTCTTCGCGCTCCAGCTTTCCTTGGCCCGCGTTGTTTTTCTCCTGCTTGGCGCTCACATCGCCAACGCCGGCGCGTCTTTTTTCTGGTCTTTCGACGAACTCTTGGCGGCGGCATCGGTGCTTAGCCCGCGGCCCGAGGGCGTCGCATCGTTCATTTTGATGGGATTGAAGTAGCTCGCAACGCGGGCTTTCGTGGCTTCGTTCGCCGAATTGATCAGCCACATCACCAGAAAGAACGCCATCATGGCCGTGACGAAATCCGCGTATGCGATCTTCCAGGTTCCGCCATGGTGGCCGCCATGGTCATCTCCGCCTCCGCGCCGGATGATGATGATTTCGCGCGGGGCTTCTTGCTCACCGCTCATCAGGCCGCCACTTTCCGGAGCCGGTTTACCCATGCGCCAATGTCGGTTTCGATCTCCGTGTCGCCTATCGAAGTGCTCACTTCATCGGACGCATGCTCTTCGACGCTTGCCACGATGCCCAGAGCGCCTAGCTCGTTGTCCAGTAACGGGCGCAATCCGGCGGGCGACTTGATGACGAGTTGCTGCGCGGCCTCGGCCTGGAGATGCCGCTGAAGGACTGCGCAAAAGTCTTCAATTCCCCGCTTCACCACCGCATCCTCCAGCAATGGAGTAAGGGCTGCTTCGACGGACGATGTAAGCCTCGCTTCCATCTCCTGAATTTTGTTGTTCAGGGATTTTACCTTGGTGCTCTCGAACTGGCTTTTCCACTGCCGCCGCAATTCCGCGATCTGCAGTAGATTTCGGCACTCCTCGCCGTGCTCCAGGCTCTGCTCCAGCCTGGCCACGAGTTCCGCAATCATCGCGCCGGCTGTTGCGGGCGCGGCGGCGCCTGCCGGGCCTGCTCCGTTGCCTTGTTGCTGCCGCGCCCAGTCGGAGAACAGCATCATGTCGGCTCGGCTTTGGGCTTCTCCAGCCACTGCTTCAGAACATGCGCCGCTCTGTCGACATCGATCTCAACGACCTTGTTCAGTTTATCGCGCGCGGCGCTGCCGCCAATCATGGCTGGCTCGAATGAGCCATTGGGCAACGATCGCACGCCTGCCGCGCCTTCCGGAGTCTGGCCGGCTGGCAATGCCAATGGCGCTTCAGATTTGGACTCGAGGATGGCTTTCAGAGCGGGGCGGAGCCCAAGAACCAGAACGAGCACGAAGGCGATCAGCAAACTCACCGCATTGATGAGCGTGCCGAGGTTGCCCATGAGGATTTCGGTGAACCGCGACGTGCCTTCGGAAGCGGGGGCCAGCGTCCTCCGCGATGAAGTCGGCGGCGACAACCTTGATCGAGTCGCCGCGCTTTTCGTTGAACCCTACCGCCGACCTGACCAGCGACTCGATTTCCTGCACCTGGTTGACGAGTTTTGCCTCGTCGGGCGCGGCGCCTTGCGATTTTAACAACGTCTGCTTGTTCAGGAGTATCGAAAGAGACAGTCTTTCAATGGTGTAGCCGACAGACTCTACCGCGACCTGCTTGCTGTTGAGTTCGTAGTTCGCGGTTTCCTCCTTTCGGTCCTTTTTCTCGCGCGACGAGTCGCCGCCGGAGGGCGCTGTAGGTTCCTGCGGAATGTTCTGCGCCACCGATGTCGTTTCCGATCCGGTGGAATTCTGGTTTTCCTGGCTTTCCTTCACCGTCTTCAGCGAGCGCTCGATCTTCGATTCGGGATCGAAATTCGTTTCGGTCGTCTGGCGTTTGTCGGCATTCAGCTGCGCGGTTACGCTGACCCTGAGATTGGTGAGCCCGACCATCGCCGAGATGGCCCGCTCCGCCGATTGCCTGGTTTCTTCGGCAACGCGCTGTTCAAGCTGCAGCTTGCGATCGGGCTCCGCCATGCCGGTTTCGCCGCCGGAGACGAGCGTCTGCCCGTCCGTGGTCATCACTGTCACTTGTTCGCTCTTCAAACCCGGGATTGCCGACGCCACGATCTGACGCACCGACGAAGCGAGACTCTCCTTGGCGTTTCCATCGGTCTTGATCACCACCGATGCCGTCGGCTGATCCGCCTTGGACCGGAACGCGCCTTCGCCTTTCTGGCCAAGATGAACGCGCGCGGAGCGGATGCCTTCCAAAAGTTCAATCGTCCTTGCCAGTTCGCCTTCGAGTGCCCTGACCTTCGTCACTTGCTGCATGAAGGACGTGAGGCCAAGAGAGCCCATCTGGTCGAACAGCTCGTAGCCGGCTTTGTCGCTCTTCGGCAGGCCCTTCTCCGCCAGGATCATTCTCGCTTGCGCGGCATTTCCATAGTCGACGAGCACGGCGTCTCCGCCGACGCTCACGTCGTATGGAATTCCAACTTCGGAAAGAACCCGCCCAATGCGGTTGATGTCTTCCGCGTCGAGACCGGTGTAGAGCGGTTCGCGCACCGGCCGGTTCAGATAGTAGGTTCCCGTGGTCAACAGCCCAAACACGAAGGCGCCGACGAGTCCCAGAACAATCAACCGCCTGGCGCCGAGCTGCGCCAATGCGTTCACCAGAAGACTTACATACTGCATTCGAAAGCCGCCATCGTTCAATCTGCGAATCCGCGCCGGAACAGCGCGGACCCGGACGCGTTACTCACGTCAGTTTCTGAATAGCGATAGGATCGTCTGGCTGCTTTGATTTGCGATGCTGAGCGACTGCACGCCAAGCTGCTGCTGGACCTGCAGCGCCTGGAGCTTAGTCGACTCTTCGGTCATGTCGGCGTCGACCAGCGTTCCGATGCCGCGGGTGATGGCATCCATGAGCGAGTTCACGAAGCTGGTCTGCGAATCGACGCGCTTCTTGATCGCGCCGAGATCCGCGGCCGACGTCGTCATGTTTTCGAGAGCCGTATCCACCCAGCCGATCATCTGTTCGAGGTCGGCGATATCCGCGGGCGATGTCGTCAGCGTGGATATACTGAGAGTGGCGACCGAGTACGCCGTTCCGCCGTTGGTGAGCGTATCCGTGACATCGAGAATGCCCGATTGGTCCGCATCGTCGTAGAGTTTGCTGTTGGCGATGTCGAAGTCGATTGTCTGAATCGTGATGCCCGAAGCGTCGCGCGAGAATGAGGACACGATCGATCTCACCGGATTATAACCCGGAGTGGACGAGTCGGTGGCCAGCCAGTTCTCGCCCGAAAACACCGAACTCAAGGCGGTCGAGCGGAGCTGAGCCTGCAATTGCGTGATTTCCGCCTGGATCTTGGCGCGGTCGACGCCAGGCTGGCGCGCCGCCACGAGTTTGTCCTTGATCCCCTTCACCGTCTCGATCGAGCCGTTCATGCCGGTGTAGGCGATGTCGATCATCGCGACGCCGAGGCCCAGCGCGTCCTTGACCGTCGACAAAGCCGAGTTGTCGGACCGCATCGTGGTGGCGATGGACCAGTAGGCGGCATTGTCGACGGCGCTTCCCACGCGCAAACCCGTCGAGATTCGCTGCTGAGTCATTTCGAGCTTGGTGTTCGTTGTGTTCAGGCTCTGAAGCGCGGTCATGGCGCTCCGGTTCGTATTGATACTCGTCATGAATATCTGTCCCTTGAGAGAATGTGCTTCGGGGACATGCCGGACTGACACCGGAATAGCGGAACGACCTCATGTCGAGCAGCACGATGGGCTGCCTCCGCCATAAGGTTGACAGTAGCCGTTACCGCTTAATGCGCGGTTAACCAGACTTTGGGCGGGCTCCGGAGGCCAAACCTCCGGAGCCCTTTATGCGATTAACGGAACAGCGACAGGATCGACTGGCTGCTCTGGTTGGCGATGCTGAGCGCCTGGGTGCCGAGCTGCTGCTGAACCTGCAAGGCCTGCAGCTTGGTCGACTCTTCGGTCATGTCGGCATCGACCAGCGTGCTGATGCCGCGATCGATGGCGTCCATCAGAGAACCGACGAAGTCCTTCTGAAGATTGACGCGCTGCTTGGCGGAACCAAGCGTCGCCGCGGACGTCGTCATGCTCGAGATGGCGTCGTCCGTCCAGGTGATCATGCCTTCGAGAGTCGTGAGATCGGCGGCCGAGTCCGTCAGAGCCGCAATGCTGAGCGTCGAGACCGAGTAGGTGCCGTTCAGCTCGTCGAGAATGCCAGTCGCGGCGCCCGAGGCGTCGAACAGCTTCACGTTGGTGATGTCGATGCTGATCGTGCCGACGCTCACCGCTCCGCCGGAGCGGGCGAACGAGGCAACGATGGTCTTGGTCGCGTTGAACGATGCAGCGCTCGAGTCGACCGACAGCCAGTTCTCGTTGGAGAACACCGAGGAGTCGCCGATGTTGACGAGCTGGTTCTGCAGCTCGGAGATTTCGGTCTGAACCTTGGCGCGGTCGACGCCCGGCTGACGGGCAGCCACGAGCTTGTTCTTGATTTCCTTGACCACGTCGATCGCCGAGTTCATGCCGGTGTAGGCAACGTCGACTGTCGCGGCGCCGAGGCCCAACGCGTCCTTGACGGTGTTGAGGGCCGAGCGGTCCGAACGCATGGTTGTCGCGATCGACCAGTATGCCGCGTTGTCCTCGGCCGTTCCGACGCGGAGGCCGGTCGAGATGCGCTGCTGGGTCTTTTCCAATGCCGCGTTGGTCATGCTGAGCGAACGCAGTGCAATCTGGGCAGACGTATTCGTGATAATGCTAGCCATGATGAGCTCCATTTCCGGTTTGATGTGATGACTTTGATGAGAAGTGGCACATTCCGGGCTGAGCCGGCACGAACAGGGAGCTTCATGCAATCGCCCGGGAGGGCGCGCTGTTCATGAGCCGACAATACGGTTTGGCGGCTTAAAAAGTGGCTAACGCCGGGCCGGTGTTGGGGCTAGAGCAAACAACCGGTTAACGGAAAAGAGTCAAATAGCAGCGGAGCCCATCAAGGGCTGCGAACCCAAACCGCCAACTCCGGCACGCTCTCCTTCACGTCGTCTTCCCCGCGAAAGCGGGGACCCATGGAAAACCAGGGGTCC
>JAAURV010000094.1 GCA_012032065.1 Hyphomicrobiales bacterium | reverse complement strand
CTGCAAACACTGCTCGCACTCGAGCCATTTCAGAATGCAGCGAAGCTTACACTTGGACAAGAAGGGCCGCACTCATGGGAGACATGCGGGCCATCATAGTTCACGCTGCTTTACTTAAAGCGCGGCGATGAGGCGGGCTTTTTCGAGCATCGCTTCGGCCTGCCGGATCGAGGCGTAGTCGATCAGACGGCCATCGAGGGAGACAGCACCTTTGCCCTCGCTCGCCGCCTGCTTCATCGCCTCAACGATGCGTCTGGCCTGGGTCACGTCTTTTTCGGATGGGCTGAAGACATCGTTGGCGAGTGCAATCTGGGAAGGGTGGATCGCCCATTTGCCTTCGCAGCCGAGCACAGCCGCGCGGCGAGCGGCAGAGATGTAACCATCCGCATCCGAGAAGTTTCCGAACGGCCCATCGACGGCGCGAAGCCCATTGGCGCGCGAGGCGACGACGAGGCGCGACGTCGCATAGTGCCACATGTCGCCCCAATGGGTGTCGCGGCTCCCCTGGTCATTGGAATCGGTGAGCACGGCGTAGTTCGGGTTTGCGCCGCCGATGGACGTGGTGCGGGCGCGGGTGGAGGCGGCATAGTCGGCGACGCCGAAATGCAGCGATTCATTGCGCGGCGATGCGGCGGCGATCTCGCTCACGTTCTGCATGCCGAGCGCCGTTTCGATGATGATTTCGAAACCCACCTTCTTCTTGCGGCCCTTGGCGGTTTCGATCTGGGTGCACAGCATGTCGAGTGCGTAGACATCGGCGGCGGCGCCCACTTTCGGGATCATGATGAGATCGAGGCGGTCGCTCGCGTTCTCCAGCACATCGACCACATCGCGATACATGAAATGGGTATCGAGTCCATTGATGCGCACGCTCAGAACCTTGCGGCCCCAGTCGATATCGCCGATGGCCTGGATCACGTTTTTCCGCGCTTGCGGCTTATCGTCTGGCGCAACCGCATCCTCGAGATCGAGAAAGATCACGTCCGCCGCGGACTTCGCAGCCTTTTCGAAGAGTTTGGCTTGCGATCCGGGAACCGCAAGCTCGCTGCGGTTCAGGCGATCGGGGGCAAGAGTTATGGTTTTGAATGACATGGGTTCTTTCTACTTGTGCGCTTCGGGCGGCCATATTGGCACATGGTCGCAGGAGATACGCAATCCGTCACTTCCCCCAAAGTGACGGAATTGCGGAGAAAGCAGCGCGCATCTCAAGAGCCCTTGCGCTTCTTCCGCGCCAGCGCCGTTTCCTTGATCTCGGTATTGAGTGTCGCAGCCGCGCGGATCAGCGCCTTGAACGCTGTTTCGTCGATCTTGCCGCCCTCGCGGATATCGATGGCGCGGCGCACATTGCCGTCGAGACTGGAGTTAAAAAGCCGCGACGGATCCAGCAGCGCCGCACCCCTGGCAAAGGTGAGCTTCACCATCTCTCTGTAGGTCTCGCCAGTGCAGATGATGCCATCAAACTCCCAAACCGGAACCCCGCGCCATTTCCATTCCTCGACAACATCGGGGCAGGCCTGCTTGATGAGCTTGCGCACGTGGGCAAGGGTTTCTCCGCGCCAATCGCCGAGTTCCTTGATGCGGGCGGAGATGAGAGCGGCGGGGGAGGTGCCGACTGGTGGTTTTGATTTCATGCCACTACATTCTACTTTGTAGCCTTGATCCTGAAAATCTCGGCTTCTTTGAGAGTCCGCTTCGAAGTGCGGCAAGCGCGCGCCGATGAGGGGCTTAACGCTCGCGCGATGCGAAAAATTCAAACGCTGCGTCATTCCTCAAGTCCCTCATCCGCCCCTACGGGGCACCTTCCCCCGACGGGGGAAGGGTGACTTCCCCCTCACATCCTTTCCCCCGGCAGTTTGCTCGCCTGCGTCACCCACGCGGTGAATTGCTTTTCGTCGAACGCGCCGTCCTCGCCGACGTGGAGATAGCGCACGTTTTTTTGCTTCGATCCAACCGGAGGCATCGGCTCCAGCGACGCGCCGGTGAAGAACGCTACCTTTACGTATCTGTCGAAGCAGTGGTAGCTCAGAAACCAGGTCTCGCCGTCCAAGCCGTAGAGGGGCGAGTTCCATTTGACGGCTTTTTGCACCTTGGGGACGGCTTTCGCGATGAGTGCGTCGAGTTTGCGGCACACGTCTCGTTTCCAGCCGGGAACGGCGGCGATGTAGGCTTGGACCGGGGTATTGCCGTGGCCCTTGGGTATTTGTGGGTTACCGCCGGAGAGGAGGGCTGGCTTGGTTGGAGGTTCACTGACCATCGGTTTTCGAGGATCGCAAATTGGCCGGTCAGTCTCAAGGTCTAGTTTGAACCTTCGCACATTAACTCGTCCTTCCGGCGCAAGCCGGAACCCATCGAATGTTCAAGCGCGATGGCAGAAATTCGAATGCTGGCGCTTGCGCATGTCCATTTCAAAACCCTTCCTTCTTCGCGAACCAGCGATGGGTTCCGGCTTCGCGCCTTCGCGAAGCCTTTGCTCGGTCACTCAATCGCAAGAGTTGCTTCGGCGGAGCGAGGCCGCCGGAATGATAGTTGAGGGAGAGAGCGAGGAAGGTGATCAGTATACAGATCAATTCTTTTCCGCAGCGCCAAAGGCCTTGATCTTGATCGGCACCCCTTGGCGCTGCGGGCCAAATCCCCACGCGCGCGCAAGGGAGAGTATTTTCAGAAACTCCATTCCTTCGCCTTGGCCACGAGAAAGTCGCGGAAGACGGTGACCCGTTTTGTGTCCTTCAACTCCTCGGGATAGACGAAATACGTTTCCCACTCCGGGGTTTCGACAGGGAGATCGATTTGGACGAGGCCCATGTCGGCGGCGACGGTGTAATCGGCCAGAGACGCGATTCCGACGCCTGCTTGCACGGCGCGGCGCAGGCCGTAGGCATTGTTGACGCGGAGCGCCACGGGGCGCGGACTGTCTTCGGCGCGGCCGGCGAACTCCAGCCAGTTCACGGTTTCCAGATAACTTGGCGCTTGGCCGAAGGTGAGGATCTTGTGCTTGTCGAGATCTTCGACCGAGCGCGGAATGCCATGCTTTTTAAGGTAGTCGGGCGAGGCATAGATGTGATTGTGCACGGTGAAGAGTTTGCGCTGTATGAGATCGGGCTGGGTGGGACGGCGCAGGCGGATCGCCACGTCGGCCTCGCGCATCGAAAGATCGAGTTCGTGATCGTGCAGCAGCAGCGCCACGTTGATTTGCGGATAAAGCTCGACGAACTCTGCGATGCGGGGAGTCAGCCACACGCTGCCGAGGCCCACGGTCGTGGTCACGCGGAGATCGCCCGATGGTTTCTCCTTCGAGTCCATCAGCCGCGTTTGCGCGGCGGTGAGCTTGGTGAACACCTCATGCGCCGTGCGGTAGAGCATCTCGCCTTGCTCGGTGAGAATGAGTCCCCGCGCGTGGCGGTGGAAGAGCGGAACGTTCAAACCGTCTTCCAGCGCGCTGATCTGGCGCGACACGGCACTCTGCGAGAGGCCCAGTTCATGGCCCGCATGAGTGAAGCTTCCGGCATCGGCCACCGCGTGAAAAATGCGGAGCTTGTCCCAGTCGAAGAGATTACTCTGCGGCATGACGAACCTGTTCGCGCGCGTGCAAATACTTTTCGACCTCGAGTGCCGCCATGCAGCCCATGCCGGCGGCGGTGACGGCCTGGCGGTAGACGTCGTCGGTCACATCGCCCGCGGCGAAGACGCCTGGGATCGCGGTCGCGGTCGAGCGCGGCTCGGTGTTGAGATAGCCGCCCTGCTTGAAGGGAAGCTGGCCTTCGAAAAGTTCGGTCGCGGGTTTGTGGCCAATGGCGATGAAGATGCCGTCGACGGGGATTTCCGTGACCGCGCCGGTTTTGATGTTTTTGATTTTCGCGGCGGTCACGCCTTTCGGCTCCTCGGTGCCCACTACATCTTCCAGCACGCTGTCCCACACCACCTTGATCTTGGGATGCGCGAACAAACGGTTCTGCAAAATGCGCTCGGCTTTGAATTCATTGCGGCGGTGGACGACAGTCACTTCGCTGGCGAAGTTGGTGAGGAACAGCGCTTCCTCGACGGCGGTGTTGCCGCCACCGACGACGAGGACCTTGCGGTTGCGATAGAAGAATCCATCGCATGTGGCGCAAGCGGAGACGCCGAAGCCTTTGAATTTCTCCTCGGAGGGAAGATTGAGCCACTTCGCCTGCGCGCCGGTCGCGATGATCAACGCATCGCAGGTGTAGACTTGGCCGGAATCGCCGGTCAAACGGATCGGTGTGTCATTGAGCTTCACCTCGACGATGGTGTCGGAAACCATTTCGGTGCCGACATGCTCGGCCTGGGCTTTCATTTCGTCCATCAGCCACGGCCCCTGGATCACCTTGGCGAAGCCCGGATAGTTCTCCACATCCGTGGTAATCGTCATCTGGCCGCCCGGCTGCATGCCCTGGACGAGCAGCGGCTTCAACATGGCGCGGGCAGCGTAGATCGCGGCGGTATAACCGGCTGGGCCCGACCCGAGGATCAGGACACGGGCATGACGAGGGGTCATGGACAATCTCCGAAAGCTATGCGCTCATAACATAGCTACTTCGGGGATTTTCTCAAGACCAGCGCGCGGGTTTGTGAACAGGCTGGTGGACATGCTCTAAGTGGGCCATGGCGGGGCCTCAACTCGATTCAACCGATCTCAAGATCCTGCGCGAATTGCAGCGCGAGGGGCGGATTACCAATGTGGAGCTGGCTTCGCGCGTGGGGCTTTCGGCGCCGCCTTGCTTGAGACGGGTGCAGGCGCTTGAGAGGAATGGCACGATTGCCGGGTACCGCGCGCTGCTCGATGCACAGCAGCTTGGGTTCACGGTGCAGGCATTCGCGCTTGTGGGGTTGAAGAGTCAGGCGGAGCAGGAGCTTTCGGCTTTCGCGGCCAAGGCTCAATCGTGGCCGTTGGTGCGCGAGGCTTATGCGATTTCAGGCGAGGCCGACTTTCTGCTCAAATGCATGGCCAAGGATTTGCCGGGCTTGCAGGACTTCATCATCAACGAGCTGACGGCCGCTCCCAGTGTAGAGAGCGTCAAGACCAGCCTCATCCTCAGGCAAGGCAAATACGAGCCGGGAGTGCCGCTATGAGCAGCGCCGAGGCGGGCAGGGCGGGCACATGGTTCGGGCCGGTCTCGACGGCGGCGACAGCGGTGGTCGTGGGCTTCGCCTCGACCATTCTCCTGATCATGGATGCGGCGCGTTCGGTTGGGGCAACGCCGGCACAGCAAGCCTCATGGGCGGCAGCACTCTGCTTCGGCATGGCGGTGACGACGCTCATTCTCTCGTGGCGCGCGCGCATGCCGATTATCACCGCGTGGTCGACGCCGGGCGCGGTGCTGATCGCCACCAGCGGCGGCGGCATTGGCTACGAAGCGGCACTCGGCGCGTTCGTGGTGGCTGGCGTGCTGATGTGTCTCGCAGCGCTTATTACGCCACTGGCGCGGGCCATTGCGAAAATCCCCGCACCCATTGCCGCGGCCATGCTTGCGGGCGTCTTGCTCAAATACACGCTGGGAGTTCCCGGTGCCGCCATGGCGCTGCCCTGGCTGGTGCTGCCGCTGGCCGGCACCTTCTTCGCACTTCGAGTCACGTATCCGCTCTATGCCGTTCCGGCGATTGTGGTTTTTGGAATTGCACTGGCGGCCTTCACCGGCCTTTTCGCTGGGACCTCCTTTTCGCTCGCAGTGACACCGCTGGTGCCCGTGATGCCCCGGTTCGAAAGTGCCGCGATCCTGGGTCTCGGCATTCCCCTGTTTCTCGTGACCATGGCGTCGCAAAACATGCCGGGCTTCGCCGTGTTGCGTGCGGCGGGCTACGAGCCTCCGGTGTCTTTGTGCCTTGGCGTCACGGGATTTGCCTCCGTGCTGCTCGCCCCCTTCGGCTCGCACGCCATCAATCTCGCGGCGATCACCGCGTCCATCGTGACCGGCCCGGACAACCATCCCGACCCGGCAAAGCGCTGGCTCGTCGCCTGGCCCTATCTCGTTTTATACACGCTGGTCGGATTGACGGCTGCGAGCTTCGTGCAAATCCTCGGCGGCTTGCCTGCACCGCTCATCACCGCCATCGCCGGGCTCGCGTTGTTCGCGCCCCTGATGGGCGGCGTGATCGCCATGCTGAAAGAAATGCGCGACATCGAAAGCGCGCTGGTGACGTTCCTGGTGACCGCGTCGGGCGTGCAGATCGCCGGCGTCGGATCGGCATTCTGGGGGCTGGTTGCAGGACTGCTCCTGTTCGGCGTGCGGCATGTGAAGGAGATGGCGAAACAATGACTTTTCTACCCCACGCCGCGCGCGGGGCAGAAAATGGTAAGCAGTCAGTTTCGCAGGCCGCTGACGCCCCGCGCTGCGCGGGACGCAAGCCTATAGCCACGCCACCTTGGCGATCTCGTAGGACTTGCCGCCACCGGGGGTTGAGACTTCGACGCTGTCGCCGGTTTTCTTGCCGATGATGGCGCGGGCGATGGGCGAGGACACGGAAATCTTGCCCTTCTTCACGTCGGCCTCGAATTCGCCGACGATCTGGTAGGACGCCTTTTCGTCGGTGTCCTCGTCGATCAGCGTTACCTTGGCGCCGAACTTGACCGTGTCGCCCGAGAGCTTCGAGACATCGATGATATCGGCGCGGCTGATCTTGTCCTCGAGCTCGGCCACGCGCGCCTCGATCCAGCCCTGCTGTTCCTTGGCGGCATGGTACTCGGCGTTTTCGGAGAGGTCGCCATGGGAGCGCGCTTCCTCGATCAATTGAATGATGCGCGGCCGCTCCACCGACTTCAAATGCTTGATTTCGCTCAGCATTGCGGCGTGTCCCGCCCCGGTCATCGGTACTTTTTCCATGGCTCTCGTCCAGTGTTTGTCAGTTTGCCGGAACCCGCCGGGGAAGCCTGGCAAGCCCTGCGCAACGGCAATTGCGGAAAAACTTCACCCGGCCTTGCGGGTCAACGCAGAGGGCCGGGTAAGCATGAAAGATGCCCCAGTTCGGGGCAGATTTCAAGTGCAGCAGGGAAAAGCGCCTTCACTCGGATTGCCGGCGCTCGGCAGCCCTGTAAACTTCGTTGCGTTCGCGTTTGCCGACGGCAACCACCAGAACAAGCAGTTCCCGGTCCTTGACCTCATAGACCAGGCGGTAGCCTCGATTGCGGAGCTTGATCTTGTAGCGTTCCTTGACGCCGTGCAGGCGGGCGGAGGGAATTTTCGGATTTTGCAGCCGCTCGGAAAGTTTCGCCTTAAACTGCTCGCGTGTCACGCTGTCGAGCTTGCGCCACTCCTTCAGAGCCTCGTCCAGGAAGGCCAGCTCATAGGTCATCAAGCGAAACTTTGTGCACGCGTTGGCCTTCGCGCGCATCAGCGATGGCATTCAGCTCAAGGTCCTCAAGCCGTTCGAGCATTGCCTCATAGGCCTTAGCAGGCACGCAATAGAAGGCGGGTTCGTTCCGGTTAAGGATGGCGACGGGGAAACCTTCGCCCGCGGCAACAGTTCCCATGGGATTTCGCTTCAGTTCGGAAACACTCGCCGTCGTGGTCGTAAGGATTTGGTGCGCCATGAAAGGTCTCCTGAGTGGCACCTTAAATAGCACCATTATCAGGTCTTTTCAAGTCGCCTTAGCTGAGGGGGAGTCACCGATACTCCTGCAGCGGCCTTACCTCGATCGTCCCCGCTTTCTGCGCGGCGATGGCTTTGGTGACTGCTAGGATGCCGGGGAGGGTGGTGTAGTAGGGGACTTTCTGGAGCAGGGCGGTTTGGCGGATGGATTTTGAGTCCGACTCGGACACCCGCGACTCTGTCGTGTTCAGCACCAGCTGGATTTCGCCGTTCTTGATGGCGTCCACCACATGGGGCCGGCCTTCGAGAACCTTGTTGATCTTGGAGGCGGCGACGCCCTTCGATTCGAAATAGCGCTGGGTGCCGCCGGTGGCTTTGATGTCGAAGCCGAGTTCGATAAGTCTGCGTACGGCGGGCAGCACTTTGGGCTTGTCGGTGTCGTTGACGACACGAAGACGGTGCCTGCGAATGGCATCCTCATGCCGGCGCCGAGCTGGCTCTTGGCGAAGGCCATGTCGTAGGTTTTGTCGATGCCCATGACTTCGCCGGTCGAGCGCATCTCGGGACCAAGCAAAACGTCCACGCCAGGGAAGCGGTTGAAGGGGAAAACCGCTTCTTTTACAGCGACATGAGTCAACTTCTTGCGAGACAGATTCAGGTCCTTCAGCTTCTCGCCCGCCATCACGCGTGCTGCAATTTTGGCGACGGGCAAGCCGATCACCTTGGCAACGAAGGGCACGGTGCGCGAGGCACGGGGGTTTACTTCGAGGACATAGATGTCATCGCCCTTGATGGCGAACTGGACGTTCATCAGCCCCACGACATTGAGCGCCCGGGCCATCTGCGCCGTCTGCCGCTCCAACTCCGCGATGATCGCGGGTTTGAGCGAGTAGGGTGGCAGCGAGCAGGCGCTGTCGCCCGAATGGATGCCCGCTTCCTCGATGTGCTCCATGACGCCGGCGATGAACACGTCCTTGCCGTCACACACCGCATCGACATCGACTTCGATGGCTTCCGAGAGATAGCTGTCGATCAAGACCGGGCTGTCGCCGGAGACGACAACGGCTTCGGTGATGTAGCGGTTCAATTGCTCGTCGCTCTTCACGATCTCCATGGCGCGGCCGCCCAGCACGTAGGAGGGCCGGATCACCACGGGGAAGCCGATCCTCTTGGCGATCTTCCTGGCTTCCACGCCTGAACGCGCGATGCCGTTGTTGGGCTGGCGGAGCTTCAGCTTCTTGAGGAGCTTGGCGAAGCGGTCGCGGTCCTCGGCGAGATCGATGGCATCGGGCGTGGTGCCGAGAATGGGGACACCCGCTTTTTCGAGCGCGTGCGCGAGATTGAGCGGCGTTTGGCCGCCGAACTGCACGATGACACCTTTGAGTTTTCCGTTCGATTGTTCGGTGTGGATGATTTCGAGCACGTCTTCGGCGGTGAGCGATTCGAAATAGAGGCGGTCGGAGGTGTCGTAGTCGGTGGACACGGTTTCCGGATTGCAGTTCACCATGATCGACTCGTAGCCCGCATCATGCAGCGCGAAGCAGGCGTGACAGCAGCAGTAATCGAACTCGATGCCCTGGCCGATGCGGTTGGGACCGCCGCCAAGGATGATGATCTTTTCACGGTCCGAAGGCCGCGCTTCGTCCTCGATATCATAGGCCGAATACATGTAGGCGGTGGGCGAGACGAATTCGGCGGCGCATGTGTCGATCCGCTTGAAGACGGGGCGGACGCCAAGCTTATGCCGGTGCGCGCGCACTTTCTCCTCGTTGAGACGCACAAGTTTCCCGAGCCGTTTGTCGGAGAAGCCCATGGCCTTGAGCTTTCTCAAATTGACGGCATCTTGCGGAAGCCCGCGGGCGCGGATGGTTTCTTCCATCGCCACGATTTCTTCGATCTGGCGGAGGAACCACGGTTCGAATTTGCAGGATTCATGCACCTGCTCGACGGTGGCGCCGGTGCGAAAGGCTTGCGCGATCTTGAGGATGCGGTCGGGCGTCGGCGTACCGAGGGCGGCACGGACGGCATTCTTGTCGTCGCCTTCGTCAACGCCGGGAATGACGATCTCATCGAGGCCGGTCAGTCCGGTTTCAAGGCCCCGGAGTGCCTTCTGAAGACTCTCCTGGAAGTTCCGGCCAATGGCCATGACTTCGCCAACCGACTTCATCGCCGTCGTGAGGATGGGGGCGGCGCCGGGAAATTCTCGAAGGCGAAGCGCGGAATCTTGGTGACGACGTAAGTCGATGGTGGGTTCGAAGGAGGCGGGCGTGGCGCGCCGTAATGTCGTTCGCCAGTTC
>JAAURV010000093.1 GCA_012032065.1 Hyphomicrobiales bacterium | reverse complement strand
TTACCGGCAACTTTGCCACCGCTACAAGCCCGGGGATGGAAATCTATGTTTCGGTTTCTCGCGCGGCGCCTTCAGCGCGCGAAGTTTCGTCGGCTATGTTCATGCGCCGGACGTATTGCGCGCGGAACACTGCTCGACAACGGCGGAGAAGAAGGCCTGGGCATTTTATCGCACGCCCAAGCGCTATCGCGTACCAGCGGAAAAGAAAGCGCTCGAAAAGCTTTGCTGGCCTGCCGACAAATTGCGCGTCCGCTGCCTCGGGGTATTCGACACGGTGGGCGCGCGCGGCATTCCCGCCAGTGTGCTGCGTTATCGAAATGTAGAGCGCTACGGCTTTCACGACACGAACCTGAGCTCGATCGTGGATTATGCCTTCCACGCCATGGCGCTGGACGAGAAGCGGCGGCACTATGTGCCGACCCTGTGGAGTTATGCGTTTCACCAGAACAACAAGGGCATCGAGCAGGTGTGGTTCCCGGGCTGCCACAGCGATGTGGGCGGCGTCGTCGAGTCGGACTGGCTCAGCAGCATTCCACTTTACTGGATGATCCGGCGCATTCAGGAAAACAAGCTCGGGCTGGTGCTCCATGAGGTGGGCATCGAGAAGATAAGAGAGGAGCGCGACGAAGCAGCGAACATGCTTGGTGGCAAGGGCGCGTTCTATCGATTGCTATCCGTGCCGCCAGCTCATCGTAAGGTGAGCCAGACACAACCCAACGAAAGCGGTGACGTGTTTGTTGGTCTCGAGCGCCATCTCAAGCCTATGCGGGAAGCCGTGCATTGGAGCATCTTCGCGCGCATGCAGCAGTTGAGGAAGTATCAGCCAGTCAACATCTTCGACAATTCCGATTTCTGGGACTCGGTGATGGTCGATGGCACGCCGCACGACACGGATGTAGTGGGACGGAACGAGCATTTCCTCGAGTGGTGGCAGCACGAAGAGGACTATCATGCAATGGGGAGAGTGTTGCCGCAGTATCGGGTTCCGCATTTTTGGTGCAACGCCGAAAAGTATGTGCCTGAACTCAAGCGAAGGCGCTTGTCGAAGTCCGTCCGGAGGCGGAAATCCTAGGTACCTTGCCCCATCCGCCGCAGCGTTGTAACAATCGGGGAAATGTCATGAGTTGCCGGGGATGTGATGGCCGATACTCACAAACTGGATGAAGCGCTGGACCGGTTCGAAGGGGCGTTGCGCGCCTTCGAGGGGGCATTGGCGCGGCGGACCGATGGGCTGAAGCAGGCCTCGAATCTTGCCGGCGAAACCGCGCAGCTTCGCTTGGACCGTACGCGTCTTGCCGCTGAAATCGAGCAGATGAAGGCGAAGGCGGCGGAACTCGTCGATGCCAATCAGGGGGCGGTCGGACGGATCGACACGGCGATGTCGCGCATCCGCGCGGTGCTCCATTCGAACAGCGGAGGTTAGGCCGATGGCGCAGGTTGTCGTCACCGTGAATGACCGCCCCTACACGATGCAGTGTCCGGACGGAGAAGAAGATCATCTGCGTGAGCTGGCGCGGCTTCTCGACTCGGAAGTCTTCCGCGTCAAACAGAGTGTCGGCACCATCGGCGATATCCGGCTGCTCGTGATGTCGGGCCTCATGGTGGCGGACCGGCTCTCGGAGGCGATCAAGAAGATCGAGCTGCAGGACGAGCAGATCCGCGTTCTCCGCGATGCCCGCAACATGGCCCAGATGCAAGCCAAGGACGTCGAAGTCCGCGTCGCCGACAGGCTCGACGAAGCGGCCAAGCGCCTGCATGTGCTGGCCCAGGAGCTGGGATAGGCGGTTCTGGATTTTCCGGCCGCGAGCGCCTACATTCGTTCGTGGCGGGCTGCCCGGTGCGTGTGGAACAATTTTTCCCTGGGGCCTATGATCGATTCTGAAGGGAGCTGTCCCTGTTCCGGGCCGTGGCCTGGAGTACACGGCGCCCACCTACGTAAGTAGGGACCCGGGATCGCACGTTCCCACGGCCAATGGTGGCTCGCCGCTTCGATGATGAACCTTGCTTCCGAGAAAAAACAATTCCGTGCCGAAGCGCAGGCGAATCGCGTTGCGGCCTTTGAAGCCGATCAAGGGCGGGCCGGCGAGATTCTCGCCGTGCGGGGTCTTCCGCCAACCGTCAGTGGACGGAGCATTTCGGGTTTCGCGCCGTATCAAAGCGAAATCAGCGTCATGCCGCTTTTGACGGCGCTCGCCAAGGCTGGCTGGATAACGGCCCTTCCCGTCGTGATCGCGAAAAACCAGCCATTGGTGTTCCGCGCCTGGCTGCCGGGTAGCGAAACCGTGCCTGGCATCTGGAACATTCCCGTGCCGCCGCCTACGTCCTCCGAAGTGGCGCCGGATGTTCTGCTCGTGCCCTTGCTTGCGTTCGATCGCGAAGGTTACCGCCTGGGATATGGCGGCGGTTTCTATGATCGCACGCTGGCGAAGCTCCGCGCGATCAAATCCGTCACCGCCATCGGCATTGCCTATGCCGCCCAGGAAGTTCCATCGGTGCCGCACGACGCCCATGACCAGCGCCTCGACTGGATCATGACCGAACGCGAAACCATCGCGCCTACCCGTTCATAGCCGCCAGCAGCGCGCCGATGCCGATCCAGGCGAAGCAGGTGTAGGTGTCGGACACGGCGTAGGGCAGCAGGATCGAGTGATCGTAGCGCAGCGCCCCACAGGTATAGACGACGTTCGGCACGTAGCCTTCGCGCTCCGATGGCTCGGGACGAAGCAACGGCTCGCTGGTGCGGGCGATCACCTTCGAGGGATCGTCTTTGTCGAGCAGCACCGCGCCAACGGAATAGCGGCGCACGGGTCCCACGCCGTGGGTGAAGAGAAGCCAGCCCTCGTCCAATTCTATCGGTGAGCCGCAATTGCCGATCTGGAAAAATTCCCACGGATAACGCGGGCGCAGAATGATCTGGCCGTTCTCCCAGGTGCGCAGGTCTTCCGAATAAATGAGATAAAGGTTCTCGTTGTCCTGGCGCGCGATGGTGGCGTAGCGGCCGCCGATTTTGCGCGGGAACAGGGCCATGCCCTTGTTGCGCGCGGCCGCGCCTCCGAGCGGCAGCATTCGGAAAGTCAAGAAGTCGCGGGTTTCGAGAAGTTCCGAGCGGACGCCTTACCGCTGTAGGCGGTGTATGTCGCGTAGTAGATGCGCTTGCCGCCGTCCTCGAACAGCACGAAACGCGCGTCCTCGATGCCGTTTGCCTGCGACTCGGTCACGGGGAAGATCACGCGCTCGCTGATGTCTTGCGCGGAGTCGAAGACAAGCTCGATCTCATCGCCATAGGCCGTCTGTATCCGGCTGGTCACGTGCGGGCTCGAAGCCAGGCGAATAACGGGATCGAGCGAGAACTCGCCGCCGCCCGTGATCACGCCAGAGCGGAATGTGAGCGACGAGATATGGCCTTCGCCGACAGCCGCAGACTCAGGATGAAGCGCGTGCCGGCGCCCGGTTGATCGGGATGGGCAACGATGCTCGGGTTGAAAAGGGCGGCGGCCTCGAACGAGTACTCGTTGAGAAAATAAGCGCCCACAAGCTGGCGCTGGATCGGCGTGAACGTATCGTGCGGTTCGAGCGCCTCTTCCATCTCCACATATCGCGCCTCGAAAGTGCGGAGCAGATTGCGGTGGCGGCCCTCGAAGCTTTCGAGCACTTCCGCCAACTGGCTCTTGGCGGCGTCGTGGCTAAGTCCCAGTACGCGGTCCGCAATGAGATTGGCGCGCGAACGGTCCTTCGCATTCATGTCGCGCGGCTCGGTGGCGGGCTTGAAGGGCCGCACCACCACGCGCGCGGGATCTGGTTTGAGATGAAGAGTCTGGCGGTGGAGAAGAGGAATCTCCGCCTTGATTTCCGCTGTTGGGTTTGCCCGGAATTTCAACTCCCCGAAGCCTTCAATATCCCGAGCGGCGACGGAAGAAGCGGCTTGAGCTTGCTCCGCGCCAACTGGCGCATCTCGGCAAGTCCCAGAATATAGGACACGACCGATTCGCCGCCGCAGTTTTCGTTGACCCGGGCCGGATGAAGCCCATCGCGGCAGCATCCCGTGGCGGCATCGACGAGCGGCGCGCCCAGGTCGTTGGCGCCCATGAACCATGCGAAGGCGCGTGCGGCGCCCGAGCGCCACTCGCCATTGCCGTCGGCACGCCACGCCGCCAGACAGGCGGAGATCGTTGCCGCGGCTTCGATGGGTTGCTGATCGAAGCCATCGGCGGCGGTGTAATGATTGCCGAAATTCCGGGAGCCGACGGCGCGGAAGTGGCCCTGCGGCGCTGTCTGCATCTTCATCAGCCAGCGTAGCGTGCGAAGCCCCGCCTTGACCAGCGATGGTTTGTTCAGCGCCATGCCGGTGACGATCAGCGCCTGGGGCAGCCGCGCGTTGTCGTAGCTCAGTCCCTTCTCGAACCATGTCCAGCCAGGACGCCCCGCCTGGTGCAGCAGCGTTTCGATGCGCTTTGCCAGAAGTTCACGCAAGCGCGCGGTCTCCGGCGCTCCGGCGACAGCGGCGCAGTAACCTTCAAGGCCCAAGAGCGTGAAAGCCCATGCGCGCGGCGAGGTGAAGTGTTCGGTGGGCGGCAAAGCTTCCGCGAACAGCGCCGCCGCCCACAGCTTGCGCGAGGGCGAGAGCGCGGAGCGCGTATATTCGCCGAGCGCCCACAGCGTGCGGCCATGGCTATCTTCCGAGCCCGCCTCTTCGAGCCAACGCCGGTCGAAGCTCATGAAATTACGGAAGCGCCGGACATCGGCGTTCCATGCGTGTTGGATGAAGGCGGCAAAGCGCCCGGTCTGGGTTTCGGCCAGCGGCGTTTCGCCGACCGCCGAGAGCGCGCAGGAGACAAGCAACGCACGCGCATTGTCGTCGATGCAATAGCCATGGGCGCGGTCGGGCACATTGTAAACCGAATGCTGCAACAGCCCTGTCCCATCGCACATTGGACGTTGAAATGCGCGAGATTGATCTCGGGCAGCGGGCCTGTATCGCGAACCGGCTGCGCGGTGCTGCCGATCACGGTCAGATGATTTCGAGGACGCGCGATGCGGAATACGTCGAGGTACAATTCCGCGATGCGCTCCCAAGTCATGGCGCGGCTATCCTTGTAGGCGCGGAGGCGCATGGCGAGCCTGCGCTCGGGGCCGGTCAGAAGGTCAGCAATCGCCTTGGCCATGGCTGGCGCGTCGCCGAATGGAACCAGCATGCCGCGGCCCTCGGACAACAGTTCGCTCGCATGCCAATAGGGAGTCGAGACAACCGCCTTGCCCAGCCCGAAACTGTAGGCAAGCGTACCCGAGGTGAGCTGCGCCTCGTTGAGATAGGGCGTCGCATAAACATCGCACATCGAAATGAATTCGAGCAGCGCCGGCTTGTCGACGAATCGATTGAGAAACAGAACGCGGTCCGCGACGCCGAGCGTCTCCGCGCGCTCCATGAGGCTCTCGCGATAGGCTTCGCCGTGATCGCGCAGGAGATTGGGGTGAGTCGCGCCGAGCACAATGTAAAGCGCATCGGGCTGCCGCCGCAGAATCTCCGGCATCGCGTCGATCATGACTTCGATGCCCTTGCTGGGCGCAAGCAGGCCAAAGGTGAGGATCACCTTGTCGCCTTGGTGACCATGCCGCGCCTTGACGGGTTCGGGATCGGCGAACTCGAAGTCCGGAACGCCGTGCGGAATGACGGCGATCCGCTCCGCGGGAATGCCGTAGATGTTCCGCAGAATCTCGCGGCCTTTCTCGGCCATCACAATTAAGCGCGACGATTTTTCAGCAAGTCCGGCCATGACCTCGCGCTGGACCGGGGATGGCTTCTCCAAAACCGTGTGCAGCGTGGTGATCAGCGGAACCTCGAGGCGCCCGATTAGCGACAGGATGTACCTTCCCGCTTCACCGCCGAAAATTCCGAACTCGTGCTGCAGCGACACCGCATCGAAGTTGCCGGTGTTGAGAAATGCCGCCGCCGCGATGTAGTCGCCCACCTCGCGGTCGTCGATTTCGAAGGCAACAGCGTCGGGATAGTCATGGCTACGGCCGTGATCGTTCATCGCGACGATGCAGGTATCGAGACCCTCCTTCGCCGCCGCCACAGCCTGCTGCAAGTCGGTCGTGAACGTGGCGATGCCGCAACGGCGCGGCAAGGCGTTGCCAATGAAGGCTACGCGCCGCAATCCGTTCTTCCGCAAGGCCGTAATGTTGTCCCGCGTGGCGGTCTTGGTCATTCCATCCATGAGTCCCTCGTCGAGCCAAAATTGAGTCTTTCAGCATAACACGGCGATGATGTGGCAGGCGTCATGCCTCCGCGCGCCCGCTTAAACGCATATCTGGTCACATCTGTTCCGCATCACGCGCATGACCCGGCAACTTGACTGCGGCGGAAGCGAGCGCGACACTTTGCCGACCGCTGATTTCGAACGGAGGCCGCCATGCCAGCCAGCGTGAAGGAAATGATCGAAACGGCCAATGCCGCCGTGCCTCGCATTTCAGCCGAGGAAGCCAGGAAACTCATCAACAAGGGAGCGCTCATTGTCGATGTGCGCGATGCTCCGGAGGTTGAGAAGAGCGGCAAGATCGAAGGCGCGTTGCACGTCTCGCGCGGCATGCTGGAGTTCCGCGCCGATCCCGCGTCGCCGTATCACTGCAAGAGTTTCGATCCGGCGAAGCCAATCATCGTCTATTGCGCGTCGGGCGGCCGCTCGGCGCTCTCGGGAAAGGTTTTGAAGGAAATGGGCTATCCGAAAGTCTTCAATCTTGGCGCCTTCAAAGACTGGGCGGAGGGTGGAGGTGCCGTCGAAAAGCCAATCGAGGCCGGGATGTAGGAAGATTTATCCGTATGCGGATGTTCGCTTGATCCTCGAGGGAGGCAAGGACTTACTCCAGCCCCAACTCCTTCCTGAGCTTCTTGGTCAAGTTCAGCGCCGCGAGCCGGTGGCTTTCGCGGATGTAGTCCTTAAGAGCCGCATCCTTGAGACTCACGGCGCTGGTGCGCTGAATCCACAGCATGCCGCGCGAGGCGAGATAAGGCGCGGGGCGGCACCCCTTCACGCCTTTCAGCAACTCATAGCTCATGGGCGAACACTTGAAGGTGACGGCGAGCGGCTGCCGCTCCTCCGCCCACGCAATCGCAAATACCTTTCCGCCCACCTTCCAAACAAACGCGCCACCCCACTGCACGACATGAGTGGCATGGGGCAGGGAGGCGCAGAAGGCGTTGTAGTCCTCGAGTGTCACAATGCAGAGTATCGCAAAGTACGGGGCTTCGACAAATTTGTGCGAATACCCACAGTCCCAACCTCGAGATTTCGGTAGAATTGGCTGCGAGGGCATGGGCCAGGGTTGAATTCGTATTCAGGCCATGGCTGCATGATATGGGAAGAGACGGCGCATGACCGCGTTGGCATCCGAAGTTGATCACGCCCTGCCTTCAAGAAAACCCTGAACATCGAGGACGGAGGATAGTCATGAGGAGTCTTGTTTGCATCGGTTTCATTTGCCTGTCCATTTCGGCGGCACCGGCATTGGCGCAGGAAAGCGTGCAGGTTCCACCATCTGCCAAGAAGCTCAACGGCGAGGAGATATTCAAGCTCTACAACGGTATGCGTGCCTCATTCGACAACAAGCAGAACAAGGTGAGCCTCACCGGCGAGATTTTCTACGATCTCGACAAAAAGCTGATGTTCGGCACCTACAACTGGGACAACAAGGACAAGGGACTCTTCAAGGGCAAGGCCTGGGTGAAGGGCGAACAGTTCTGCAACAAGCCGCAGAAGGGCAAGGAAACCTGCACGACGGTTTATCTCGATGGCACGACCTACTATGAAGTCGACTCCAAGGGAAATGTCGCCTCTGTCGACACGATCCTCGGCAATCCGCCGCCACCACCCACGAGCGGCAAGAAGATGACCGCCGATGAGGTGCTGGCCGCCGTCAAGGGCAAGCGTATCTTCGTCACCATCTTCGACTTCGACAAGCCGGTTGTCGCCGACGTGAAGTGGGACACGAAGAAGAAGAAGTCGACCGGAAAATTCATCATGGGCGGGACGAAGGAGGGCAAGGCGAACGCCGCTTATGTCGTCAAGAACGACACCATCTGTTTCCCCTCGGACGGCAAGAACAACTGCTACGACTACTATGCGACGGACAACGGCTTCATCGAAGTGAATGCCGACGGCAAGGTGCACGGCATATCGACGTATCAGTGAGAAGTTCGATGCAGCGTGCGAGCCGGAGTTTCAAAACTCCGGCTTTTTCTTGCTCCGGAACGCCTCAACGCCGTGTTTGAGCTCGGCACTGCCTGCCGCCGCCATGCCGGCGAGGGCTTCGAGAGTTTTCTCGCGGTCCTCGCCCTCCGCGGCGTTGACGAGGAGTTTGGTGGCTTGTGTCGCCTGCGGTCCTCGCGCCATGATGCGCGCGGCCATCTCGCGGGCGGCGCGGAGCGTCTCTCCCTTTGCCACGACCTGATCGACGATGCCGAGGGCGTGGGCTTCTTCTGTGGTGAAGATTTCGCCGAGCACACACATGCGCCGTGTCACCTGCACCCCGAAGCGGCGCACGGTGCGCTGCGTCCCGACCATCCGGGAATGATGCCGAGAGCTGTCTCCGGCGATCCGATCTTGATGTGATCGGCGGCGATGCGGAAGTCGGCGCAGACCGCGAGTTCAAGACCTCCGCCCAGTGTGTGGCCGTTGAGCGCCGCGATCAGTGGCTGCCGCATTCGTGCAAGGGCATCGAAGGCACGGTGACCGTCGCGCACCCAGTGCATGCCGAATTCCTGAGGCGCGATTGACGACCACGCTTCAATGTCGCCGCCGGCACAGAAGGATTTGCCGCCTTCGCCCGTGATGATGGCGCAACGCAAGCTCCTGTCTGCATCGACCAGATGTGCGGCGCGCTCCAAGGCATGGATCATCTCCAGATCGAGCGCATTGAGTTTCTCCGGCCGCGCCAGCGTGATCAGCGCCAGATGGCCCTCGACGGTAAGCCTGATGCGCGGATCGCCAGTATCAGTCATGAAGCGTCAATCCCATGGGCCCGGGGTTGAAGAGCGCGGCTTCCATCGTCTTCAGTTGCGGCGAGACAATCAGCGGAAACTCGGATTGCGCAAGAATATTCGCTTCGAGATTCACGCCGGGCGCGATCTCGGTCACCACAATTCCATCGGGCGTCAATTTCAGCACGCAGCGCTCCGTGATGTAAGTAACGTCCTGCCCCTGTGCCACGCCGCGCTTGCCGGAGAAGGAGACATGCTCCACTTCCTTCACCAGCTTCCTCACCTTGCCTTCGCTGTCGATCACGAGCTTGCCGTCCGCGATCCGCATCCTGGCGCCGGCGTTGAAGAAGCCGGAGTAGACGATCTTCTTGGCGCGCGAGGTAATGTCGACGAAGCCGCCAGCGCCCGCCGTTACATGGGGCCTGGCGCCCAGCTTCGAAACATTCACGCTCCCGTCCGCGCCGATCTGCAGGAATGAGAGCAGCGAACAATCGAATCCGGCCGCCTGAAAATACGTGAACTGATAAGCGGACGGCACGAAGGCTTCGGCGTTCGAGGAACATCCGAACTGGAAGTCCAAAAGCGGCACGCCACCGACCGCGCCCTGTTCGATCACCCAGGTCGCATCGCCGTGCAAGCCTTCCTCGATGAAGATGCGCGGTACATTGGCCGAAACGCCAAAGCCGAGATTGACGGCCCAGCCCTTTTTCAGTTCCTGCGCAACACGGCGCGCAATCGCCTTGCCGGTGCCGAACTCCATCGGCGGAAAATTCGAGAGTGGATGGAACACCTCGCCCGAAATCGCGGGATCGTACGGCGTCTGTGTGGTCTGCCATTGATCGGGCGCCGCCACCACATAGTCCACGAGGATGCCCGGCA
>JAAURV010000092.1 GCA_012032065.1 Hyphomicrobiales bacterium | reverse complement strand
CCGCGAAGCTTCAAGCCGCATGTGACGCTGGCGCGCATGCGCGGCGTGCGGCAGGTCGCCGTGGCGCGCTTCCTGGAACAATACGGCGATCTGCGCATGGAGCCGTTCACCGTGACGCGCTTCGTGCTGCTTTCCGCACGGCCGGGATCGGGCGGACCGCCCTATGGCATCGAGGCCGAGTACCCGTTCCAGGGAACAGGCGAGCCCGCCGAGGCCGCGGAACAACTCTGAGCCCTGGTTGCAGAGATCCATCGCTTCGACTTGCCAACCTTGCCTCAGCGAGTCGCAGGGGAGGGAACCGGCCAAAGCCGGTCCCCGACGGCTCAGCGAATGGCGATGGGATTGATGATGCCCTGTACGGCCCCAGTAATTTTCGGCACGCCCAGCACGAACAGGAATTCGTAACCCTTGTCGGCGGCCAGCGGTCCCGTGTTCATATTCTCAAGGATATAGGTGCCGTTCATGGGCAGAAGTATCTGGTGCACCTCGAAGATGTTTTTCGACTCGAAGGGCAGCACTTCCAGACCCCACGTGTCCGCCCCTACGGCAACGACACCCTTGCCGACCAGGTACTTGGCGCCATCGACTCCAAGGCCGGGTTCGCCGGCGTTGTAGCGCTTGTTGTCCTTGCCGATCAGCCCCACCCAACCCGTATGGAAGAGAACGACGTCGCCTTGCCGGATCTCGACACCCTGCTTCTTGGCAACGGCTTCGATCTCTTTGCTGTTAAAGGCCGTGCCCTCCTTGACGATGTCGGTGCCGAAGTGCGCCGCCATGTCCAACAGTACGCCGCGTGCCACGATCGGCGGGATTTTCTCCGCGCCGAGCTTCTTGAGGCCACTCGCATCGGCGAAGTCGGCGAGCTTGTTGCCGTTGTAGTAGACGTGTTCCACACCGATGTGACCCAGGCCGTCGATCTGGCTGCCAATGCCGACCCAGCCGTCGATGATGTCGTCGTTGTAAGTGGTCTTGCTCGGGCCAATCCAGAGACCCCCGCCTGCCCCGGCTGCACGATTGTTATCTTGAAGCCGCGCGGAGGATAGGCCGGTGTTTTCGAGTTGGTCTCGATGCCCAACGCATAGGTCTTGCCGGTCTTGACCAGCTGGGCCGCTTTCACGACGAGTTCCGGCTTGATGTAGTTGGCAGCACCGATCTCGTCAGTGGGACCCCATTTCGATTTCGTCCAGTCCTGCCCAAGGGCCGGTGCAGCAAGCGGGGCGAGGGTGAGCAAGGCAAGCAGTGCGGGCTTCCTGAGCATTGCGATTTCTCCCATGCTGTTTGCAGCTTCGATGGCGGCTGCAGCTCGAATGTGCGTCCGCGGGATAATCCAGTCTACTGCATTTGCAGATCCCGCGTCCCGGGGAGCATGCGAGATACCTTTGCGCTACAGTGCTAAGGAGCCGATGTCGCTGATCAGGCAGCCGAGCGATGTTGTGCGGCGGCGGGCGGAACCGTCACCGCGATCGTGATGGCGCCAGCAACCGATCCTGCGGCGGCGGCCATGAGCCCGATCTGGTAGCCGGAGCCGATCGAGGCAACGCCCGCGGCCAGTGCCACGCCGCAGAGCTGAGCAACGCGGCGGATCGGGGGAGAACTCTCATGATCAGGTTTGCACTTCGCCTCCTCATCGCGTTGCCGATTCTGGTGACATATGCCACGAAACACCGTTTTAGGAATTAAATCACCACGACGCGACAACGACGACGACGAGGAGGATCAGGTTGACTGAGAGCCCATCAAACAAGACACTCACCGTCTCTTTGTCGGTATAGAAAGGGTGGTATAGGAAGAGTCTGAACAGTTGGTGGCTCAGTCTTCAATATCAGTCGTACTTCTCCGCCTCCTCTCCAGTTCTTCTATCTTTCCTCTCCTCCCCTCTCCTCTTCCAACACCAAGCTGAGAAGTCAGCGACGCCAATCATTCAACCTCTACCGGTGAGAGTGGAGAGCGAAGAGGGAAGCACGGAGAACGACGTGGATTTTACCTGCAACGGGCTGCCTATTCTCTCATCTCGTTTGCTCAACTCCAATCTACCGTCGACCGCCTGCTCTCTCTGACTCTGTCTCTGCCTCTCTGCCTCTCTGCCTCTCTGCCCCTCTGCCTCTCTGCCTCTCTGCCCCTCTGCCTCTCTGCCCCTTTCTTGTTGCCCTGCCTGCGCCGGACAGCAGTCTGCTTGTCCTCTTCTTCGTGTCCTTTCGATCGCACGCGATTCATCGTTTCGCGGTGTGCTCGGGTCCCCGGCATGCGCAGAGAGTGATATCCTCCACACCTTCGCACAGCGATATCGCGCAAACTCGATCTATTTCGGCTGGTTCCCGCATGAGGATGGCATCGGACTCGAAGCGCCAGAATGCAGGAAGCAAGGTCCCCGTCGCGCTGCCAAACAGCGCTCCTTCTACGCCTTCTTCAATGGTCCCTCTTGAGACCGCCTTGAGCGGAGTGATGGGCGCGCAGTGAGTGCCTTGACATCCTGGGCCCGCAAGATCAGCTATAGGTTGGCATTGGTGACTGACGAAGACGTCTTTCAAGTGTCCGGGTGACGACCAGTCCACCAGTCGACTCAACCTACGAAGGCCTCCTCTACACGGCCGATCCCATCACAGACCTGATCGTCCTCTCCATTCCAGCCTCAACCAACAACGCTGGTAACGCAGGCTCCAAGGCAAACACGTTCACCCTTCTACCGATATCCATTCTGACCTCCTTCACCATCCTCTCGCTTCCTCCAAACCCAGCCAACAGTGACCCTCCGACATCGAACCCAATCTCCAACTCCAACCCCAACCTGCCATCCCCAGTGCCTCTTGACCTAGCCTCGCTACACAATCGCACCCCAGTACCACCATGCAGCGCAATCAAAGCCGCCGACGCCAAACGCGGCCGCGGTGTCACGCGCGAAGCCGCTCAAGCGCTCACTGCGGCGATGGAGCCGGTGTTTCCGGCGAAGATGCTGAAGGCGGGCACCGAATTCGAACTCACCCTGGACCGGCAGCAGGATTTCTACGGCCGCGATGTGACATTTCCCGTCGAACTCTCCTTCAAACCGGGGCCGAAAGAAACCATCGTGGTCGAGGCCGACGAAGACGGCCGCTTCGTCGCCAGGATCGAGGGCAAGAAGGAAGGCGCCACTTCGCAATACGCCCAGGTCAATCAGTTCCGTACCAAGGCTCGGGTCGGATCGAGCCTCTACGGCACCGCCAAGGACAACAAGATTCCCGACTACATCGTCGCCGAACTGACCCGCGTCTTCTCCTACGACGTCGACTTCCAGCGCCAGGTCAAGTCGTCCGACACTTTCGAAGTGTTCTACGGCAATCCGCTCACCGGCTCTTCCACCAAGCGCAAAGTCTTGCACTACGCGCAGCTCAATCTGAACGGCCAGACCAAGACCTATTACCGCTACACCACCGCCGACGGCCAGACCGACTACTATGACGATCAAGGCCGCAGCGCCTCCAAGTCCCTGCTCAAGACGCCGGTATCGGGCGTGAAACTGACCTCCGGCTTCGGCATGCGCCGCCATCCCCTGCTCGGTTATTCGAAGATGCATACGGGCATCGACTTCGGCGCTCCTTACGGCCTGCCGATCCGCGCCGCGGGCTCGGGCACGGTCGAGGTGGCCGGGCGCCATGGCGCTTACGGCATCACCGTAAAGGTTCAGCACAACGGCAAATACGAGACCCTCTACGCTCACATGAGCAAGCTCGCCGCCGGCATCCGCCAGGGCAAGCGCGTGAACCAGGGGCAGATCATCGGCTATGTCGGCTCGACCGGCCGCTCCACCGGCCCTCACCTGCACTACGAAGTCCGCGTGAATGATCGTGCCGTCAATCCGATGATGATCAAGTCGGCCGGCAGCAAGGTACTGGCGCGCAAGGACCTGCAGAAGTTCCGCAGCCACAAGCAGCGGGTTGTGGCCATGATGAAGCAGGCCCCGTCCGCCACCCAGGTCGCGCAGGCGAACCCTTAATCCCAGCATCTCGAATATGACGCGAGTTGACTCTTCTTTGTGGAGCGTTATATCCAACTGGATATAACGAAATTTGAACATCGAACGTCAATGCAGACCGCTCGCCGATCGATTCTGGCTGTTGCCCTGTTCGCCACCCTCGCCGCTTCCGCTTTGGCGGAGGAAGTGAAAGTGTTCGCCGCTGCTAGCCTCAAGAGCGCGCTGGATGAGATTGCATTGGCATTCGAGGCAGAAGGTTCGGTCAAGACCGTGCCGGTCTACGCGGCCTCTTCCGCGCTAGCCAAGCAGATCGAAGAGGCAGCTCCGGCGGACATCTTCATCTCCGCCGACGAGGCCTGGATGGACTATCTCGAAGACAACCGCTTAATCGCCAAGGACACGCGAATAAATCTGCTCGGCAATACGCTGGTTCTCATCGCGCCCAAGGACAGCGCCAAGCCATTCGCCTTGCAAGCCGGCGCCGATCTCGCGGCTGCTTTGGGCGATGGACGGTTGGCGGTTGCCGAAGTGAAATCCGTTCCCGCCGGCAAATACGCCAAGGCCGCGTTGGAAAAGCTTGGGCTTTGGGACGGCGTTGCCGGCAAACTTGCGATGGCCGCCAATGTCCGCGCGGCGTTGACTTTGGTTGCAAAGGGCGAAGCGCCGCTTGGCATCGTTTACCGAAGCGATGCAAAAGCCAACCCGGGAGTAGCCGTCATCGCGGAATTCCCGGAAGGTTCCCATCCGCCCATCGTCTATCCCGCCGCGCGTATTGCGAGTTCAACCAATCCCGATGCGCAAGAGTTTCTCGATTTCCTCTCCACCAGCACTTCGAAACAGATTTTCATCAAGCAGGGCTTTGTGGTTCCGTAGTGTTTGGACTGAGCCCACAGGAACTCACTGCAGTTGGCTTGAGCCTCCAAGTCGCCGCACTCGCCGTTGTTCTGCTGTTTCCCTTTGCGCTTGCGATTGCCTGGCTCCTCGCGCGGCGGAACTTTGCCGGAAAGACCCTGCTCGATGTCGCGGTACATCTGCCGCTCGTCTTGCCTCCGGTGCTGACGGGCTATCTGCTTCTCATCACCTTCGGCAGGAAGGGGCCATTAGGCAGCGCCTTCGAAGCCTGCTGCGGCATCGTGTTTTCGTTTCGTTGGACCGGTGCCGCGCTCGCAGCCGCGGTCATGGCGCTGCCGCTCATGGTGCGGGCCATCCGCCTCGCCATCGAAGCAATCGATCCGCGGCTTGAGAACGCCGCTTCGACTTTGGGATCGAGTCCGCTCAAAGTCTTCGCCACGGTGACGCTGCCGCTCGCCGCGCCGGGCCTACTTGCCGGAGTTCTATTGGCATTCGCCAAGGCTCTGGGCGAGTTCGGCGCGACCATCACCTTCGTCTCCAGCATTCCCGGCGAAACCGAGACCATAGCACTCCAAATCTACACGCTGACACAGGTGCCCGGCGGCGAGGCCGCGATCTTCCGTCTTGCCACCGTATCGGTGATCCTGTCCTTCGCAACCCTGATCGCCTCCGAACTCCTGGCGCGGCGCATTAAGCGCCGGATGAGCGCCTGAGATGCTGGAAGCATCGGTCGCATATCGCCGTGGCACGCTCGATCTCGAGATCGATGCAGCATTCGGCAGCGGCATCACTGGCGTCTTCGGTCCGTCCGGTTCCGGCAAAACCACGTTCTTGAATCTCGTGTCGGGATTGCTCCGCCCGGATCGGGGCAGGATTACGGTCGCTGGTGAATCGTTGTTCGACAGCGAATCCCGCATCGACATTCCCGCGCATCGCCGCGGGATCGGCTATGTGTTCCAGGACTCACTGCTCTTTCCGCATCTGAATGTGAAGTCGAACTTGCTCTACGGCTTCCGCACCGGTTTCGTGAAGCTCGACGATTGCGTATCGCTGCTCAAGCTTGAACCGCTGCTCACGCGATCGGTGCGCAATCTTTCCGGGGGCGAGAAACAGCGCGTCGCCATTGGCCGCGCGCTCTTGTCCTCGCCGAGCCTTCTTTTGATGGACGAGCCACTGGCCAACCTCGATGCTCCGCATAAGCGGGAGATATTGCCCTACATCGAACGGCTCTCGGCACAGTTCGGCATCCCGCTGATCTATGTCACGCACGCTGCGGAAGAGCTTGCCCGCATCGCCAGCAATGTTGCCGTAATAAAATCGGGCCGGCTTTCCGCCTATGGACCGCCGGCCAAGACGCTGCACACGATCGATGCACACGACCGCTTCGGGCGCATCTCGATCCTCACGGCGAAGAGAGGCCGTTACGATCCCCACTATGACATCACCGAACTTGTCAGTCCTGCCGGTTCGATCTCGATTGCGGGACAAGCGCCGGGAAGCGATGGAACGTTGCGGATACTCGTCCACGCGACCGAAGTGACGCTTGCACTGTCGAAGCCCCAAGGCATTTCCGCACGCACGGCTCTTAAAGGTAAAGTGGCGAATATCGAGATCACGCGAGAACCGGTCGCATTCGCGGATGTGGCGCTTCGCGGCGGAGAACGGCTCACCGCCGCCATCACCCGTAAGGCGCTCGACGATCTCCGCCTCAAGACCGGCGATGCCGTCTATTGCTTGCTCAAATCGGTATCGATCGACGAGCGCTGGTTCCCGGCTCCTTGAACCAAAGCGACGATCCTTTGCTCCACAAGTTCCGAAGCCGCGCGTTCGACATCGCGATATGATTTGACGATCTCCCGTCCAAGCGCGCTGACAGCGGCGGCTCCGCCTTTGGCGCCACCCGCATTCGCGCTGACGAGTGGCGCCCCAAACAGCGCATTTACTTCTTCAGTCAAAAGCCATGCGCGGCGGTAGGACATGCCCATGCCACGTGCGGCGGCGGCAATGGAGCCCTTCTCCACGATCAGTTCGAGCAATCTGATTTTGCCTGGCCCAAGCCGCCGCGTTTCATCGAGATCGATGCGGACAGACGTGGCCGGATATTTGCTCATGCCGTTATGCTAACCACGGCCTTGCGCCTGTTGGAAGACCCTGCGAATGAAGCGGCGTGCGCATCTTTGTGATCTTCCTCTTCGGCTACATTCTAAGCCAGTTCTTCCGCTCATTTCTGGCCGTGATTGCTCCAGAACTTGCGCGCGAGCTTTCGCTCGATCCGCAGGCGCTCGGCAATCTTCAGGCGTTCTGGATCGCAGGCTTCTCGCTCATGCAAATCCCCGTCGGACTTGCGCTCGACTCTGCCGGCCCACGGCGCAGCGTGTCGCTCTTGATGCTGGCGGCGTCGCCGGCTCCATTCTGTTCGCGATGGCGCAAAGCGCCCTGATGCTGAACGCAGCGATGGTGCTGATCGGCATCGGCTGCAGCGCCATCTACATGGGGGCACTCTACATATTTGGCCGCACCGAAGCGCCGGAACGGTTTGCGCTGCTGAGTTCCTGGCTGATCGGTATCGGCAGTGCAGGCAATTTGCTCGCGGCCACGCCTCTCGCATGGGCCGCGACGCTGATCGGCTGGCGCGGCGCGATGCTGGCGATGGCGGCGGCAAGCGCGGCGTCGGCAATCAGTATCTTTCTCCTGATCCGCGATCCGCCGCGATTGGTGACCAAAGCCAACACCGTGGGCTTCTTCAAAGGCGTGGCATCCATCCTGTCGATCCGTTCATTGTGGCCGCTGTTGCCTCTTACCGCCGCAGGTTATGCCATCATCCTCGCCGAGCGCGGGCTTTGGGCAGGGCCGTATTTCTCCGAAGTCCACGGCCTCGATCCGGTGGGGCGCGGAAACGCGCTCTTGATCATGGCCATCGCCATGTCGCTGGGCGCCATGATCTATGCCCGCTCGACCGCTGGCTCAACACGCGCAAATGGATCGTGGCCGGCGGCAGCTTGGCCGGAGCGGCATGTCTCGCCGGGCTCGCGTTCTTCGATGTTTCGCTCATGCAGGCCATCGCCGCGGTCTCTCTGCTCGGCGCGTTCGGCATGACTTACGGCGTGCTGATGGCCCATGGCCGCGCCTTCGTGCCCGATCATCTCCTGGGCCGCGGCATCACCCTGCTGAACTTGCTGTTCATCGGAGGTGCGGGAATTCTTCAGCCCATTTCCGGCTGGCTGATGACGGCCCAGCAAAGTGCCGGGCCGCATCAGGCTTATGCCATGCTGCATGGCTCATTCGCCGTGCTTCTGATCGCGACGGTGATCATCTATCTCTTCTCGAGAGATGCTCCACCGGGACGGTGAATTTATGGCGTCACCCTTTCGACCGGACGCATAGCCACCAAAACGGACCAACCGCTCAACCCTCGTGGTGAGGCGCATCGCGGAACGCGATGCCTCGAACCACGGCAGCGAGTCCGGACTGAGAGTTCAGCGCTTGTGGCCATGCTTCGAGCCTCCTGCGGAGGGCACCTCAGCATGAGGTCCTTTGAGGAATTTTCCCAGCGGACAGTCCGCAACTCAGTGCAGCGTCACCACGTTGCTCGCCTTGGGTTCTTCGCCCTTCACCAATCCGTTGAAGGTGAACAGCCCGTTGATCACATCGACCTTGACCAACTCGCCATCCTTGATGCGTCCGGCCAGCAGTTCTTCCGCCAGCGGGTCCTGCAAGGATTTCTGGATCACGCGCTTCAGGGGCCGCGCGCCATAGGCGGGATCGTAGCCCTTGTCGGCGAGCCAGGTGCGCGCTGCTTCGGAGACATCGATCTCGATCTTGCGATCGGTCAGCAAGGTCCGCAACCGGCCGAGCTGGATGTCGACGATTGAACCCATGTGCTCGCGCTTGAGTCTATGGAACAGGATGATCTCGTCGAGCCGGTTGAGGAACTCGGGCCGGAAGTGGCCTTTGACCACGCCCATCACCTGATCGCGCACCACATCCACATCTTGATCCTCGCCGAGCGACACCAGATATTCCGAGCCCAGATTCGAGGTCATGATGATCAGCGTGTTCTTGAAATCCACGGTGCGGCCCTGGCCATCGGTCAGGCGGCCGTCATCGAGCACCTGGAGCAGCACGTTGAACACGTCCGGATGCGCCTTCTCGATCTCGTCGAACAGCACGACCTGATAGGGCCTGCGCCGCACGGCTTCGGTCAATGCGCCACCCTCGTCGTAGCCCACATATCCCGGAGGCGCGCCGATCAAACGCGAGACCGCATGCTTCTCCATATATTCCGACATGTCGATCCGCACCATCGCATGCTCGTCGTCGAACAGGAACGTAGCAAGCGCCTTGGTAAGCTCGGTCTTGCCAACGCCCGTTGGCCCGAGGAACATGAACGAACCGATGGGCCGGTTGGGATCCTGCAACCCCGCACGCGCGCGGCGCACCGCGGTTGAAACCGCTTCCACCGCTTCCGCCTGGCCGACCACGCGCTGACCCAAGTCTTTCTCCATGTGCAAGAGCTTGGCGCGCTCGCCTTCGAGCATCCGGTCGACGGGAACGCCTGTCCAGCGCGACACGACCTGCGCCACGTGATTTTCGGTGACAGCCTCTTCGACCATATTGGATGACCCGGCCGCTTCCGCGTCCTTGAGCTTCTTCTCAAGTCCGGGGGATCGCGGCATAGGCAAGCTCGCCCGCCTTGGCAAAATCGCCCTTGCGCTGGGCAATCTCGAGATCGCGCCGCGCATTCTCAAGCTCTTCCTTGAGCTTCGAAGCCGATGCGAGCTTCTCCTTCTCCGCCTGCCAGTTGCGCGTCATGGTGGCGGATTTCTCTTCCGTCTCCGCCAATTCCTTTTCGAGCTTGGCGAGGCGATCTTTCGAGGCCGTGTCGGTTTCCTTCTTCAGCGCCTCGCGCTCGATCTGCAGCTGCATGATGCGGCGGTCGAGCTCGTCAAGTTCCTCGGGCTTGGAGTCGACCTGCATGCGCAGCCGCGACCCCGCCTCGTCCATCAAATCGATGGCCTTGTCCGGCAGGAAGCGGTCGGTGATGTAGCGGCTGGAAAGCTGCGCCG
>JAAURV010000091.1 GCA_012032065.1 Hyphomicrobiales bacterium | reverse complement strand
GAGTGCGGAAAGTTGCGCTAAATTATTGATTTTCGAGCACCTTATCGGCGATCAGTTGATTCCAACTGATCGCCGGGTGCTCTAGCAATTTGAATCTGGCGCATAACTGAACGCTCAAGTGATTCCACTTGAGCGCGTTATGCGCTAGGTCCGAACCGGATCGTCAGCCCTTCGGTTGCCCCTTCGCCATGCGCTCGCGGCGGATGCGGGCGAGTTCGGCGATGGGGTCCACGTCCAGCGGCATGCGCGTGCCATAACGCAGGTCATCGCGGGTGAGGCCGATATCCACAAGGATATGGTCGTCCAGCCGCTCCAGCCGGAGCAGGCTGCGCCGCGTCATGTAGTTACGCAGCAACCGGCTCAGCGCGGGAAACAGATAAGCCCGATCCGATGCACGGGCGGTATGAAGGGCATATTCTCTCATGTTCGCACCAAATTGTATCGATTGTCTCGGTTTCTAGCCGAATTGTTGTTGGATTGTAATATACACCATTGCGACAATTCCCGACAAGTGCTATATTGTCACCATGACAATATGGTCCCCCCAGCTCACACCAGGCGTTCCCCGCTATCAGGCCATCGCCGATGCACTCAAAACCGATCTGCTGCGCGGCGTTCTGAAACCTGGCGACAGACTCCCCACCCACCGCGATCTCGCCTGGCGGCTCGGCGTCACCACCGGAACCGTAACCCGCGCTTACTCGGAGGCCGAAAAGCTCGGCTTGCTCAGCGGCGAAGTGGGCCGCGGCAGCTTCGTCAAAATGCCGGGCGCATTGGCGCAACCTTTCGACATGGCTCCAGCAGCGGCGGGAGCAGAGAGCGAGATCCTCGATCTGGGTCAGGCCTCGCCGCCTCATCTCGATCTTGCGCGCGAGCTCGATCAAGCGTTGTCGGTCATCATGTCTTCGCCGTCGCGGCTGGCGCTGCTCGATTACACGCCGCCAGAGGGTCATCCGCTGCATCGCGCCATGGGAGCGAAGTGGCTGGCGCGCAGCGGCATCGTGGTCGACGAGTCGCAAGTCGTGGTCACGGCCGGCGCGCATCCGGCACTCATCTCCTGCCTCGCCGATCTGAGCCAGCATGGCGAGCGGCTCTTCGTCGAAGGTTTGAACTATCCAACGCTCAAGCCGATCGCGAAACATCTTGGGCTCCAACTGGCGCCGCTTGAAATGGACGCGGGCGGCCTCGTGCCCGAAGCGCTGGAACGCGCGGCGCGGACTGGCGAGGCGCGCATGCTCTACGTCGTGCCGACGCTGCAGAACCCGACGACGGCGTCTCTTTCGCATGAACGCCGGCAGGCGATTGTGGACATCTCGCGGCGTTATGGGATTACCATGTCGAGGACGATATATTCCGCCTGCTCCATCCGCGGCTTCAGCCGCCCACGATCCATACAATGGCGCCCGAGCGCACCTATCACATCACCAGCATTTCGAAGACTCTTTCTCCGGGCCTGCGCGTGGGCTTCGTCACGACGCCTCCGGGGAAGATCGAAACCCTGAAGCGTCATCAAACGGTGGCGAGCGGCCGTGCGGTCGGCATTGCGGCGGAGGTGGCGCGGCACTGGATCGAAGGCGATGCCGCGGAACGCGTCCTCAACGCAATTGTCGCGGAGAACGCGGCGCGGCGGCAGATCGCACTCGATGCGTTCGCGGGCCGCGATTTCAAATGCGAGATGGGCGCGCCCTTCATGTGGCTGAAACTCCCCGAACACTGGCGGCCCGGAGAATTCGCGCGGACAGCGCTCGATCATGGCATCAGGATCACGCGCGGATCGGTTTTCGCCATCGACCGGCGCGCTGACGATCATGGCGTGCGCATCTGCTTTGGCGGCGCTGTCACCCGCGAGAAACTGCGCGGCGCTTTCTCGAAGCTGAACGTGCTGCTTGACGATGCGCCGGATGAGGGCGTTCACAGCGTAGCCTGAACAATTGCCCGGCGATTGACAAAGTTCCGGCAAGGCCGTCACATGGGGGCTTCCCTCCCTTTCACGCCACCTCCGGAGCAGCACAGCCATGTATCTCGGCCTCGATTTCGGGACATCGTCGGTCAAGGGCATTGTCATGGACGGCCAGCAGAAGATCGTGGCCGTCGCCAGTGCGCCGCTGAAGGTTTCGCGCCCGTTTCCAGGATGGTCCGAGCAGAATCCGGAAGACTGGTGGAAAGCCGCGACAGTGGTTGTGAAGGCGCTCGCGAAACCAGAACCAAAGGCGGTTGCGGCGATTGAAGGCATCGGACTTTCGGGCCAGCAGCATGGCGCGACTTTGCTCGATGCGTCGGGGAAGGTTCTTCGGCCCTGCATTTTGTGGAATGACGCGCGCTCATTCGCGGAGTGCAACGACATTCTGGCGCGCGAGCCGCGCGCGCTCGAGATCACCGGCAACATTCCGCTCGCGGGCTACACGTCGCCGAAACTGATCTGGGTGAAGAAGCACGAGCCAAGGGTCTTCGACAATGTCGCGAAAGTTCTGCTGCCCAAGGACTACATCCGCTACCGCATGACCGGAACCTTTGGCTCCGACATGTCGGATTCGGCTGGCACCTACTGGCTCGATGTGGCGAAGCGGCAGTGGTCGGATGCGATGCTCGCCGCTGCCGACATGCGGCGCGACCAGATGCCGGAGCTTTTCGAAGGAACGGACGACACGGGACGGCTTACGCCCGCCGTCGCCAAAGCCTGGGGCATGCCGAAGAGGCCCGTGGTTGCCGGTGGCGGCGGCGACAATGCGGCGGCGGCCTGCGGGCTGGGCGCCGTCACCAATGGCGAGGCGTTCTTCTCGCTCGGCACATCGGGCGTGATGTTCGTGTCGAACGACCGCTTCAGCCCGAATGCCGGGAAAGCGGTGCACGCTTTCTGCCATTCCATTCCAAACGCATGGCATCAGATGGGCGTCATTCTCTCGGCGACCGCCAGCATCGAGTGGCTGGCGGGCGTTCTGAAGACGCCTGCGCCGAAACTCACCGCGGCACTTGGCAAGAACGTCACCGGGCCATCGTCGGCTCTGTTCCTTCCCTATCTCTCTGGCGAACGCACGCCCGTGGCCGATGCGCAAATCCGTGGACTCATGATGGGCCTTGGCCACGAGACCGATGCGAAGGTCATGACCCATGCGGTGCTCGACGCGATTGCCTTCGCTTTCCGGGATTGTCTTGAGGCGCTCGAAGCGGGCGGCTCCTCCATCAAGCGCGTGATGGCGGTTGGCGGGGGCACGAAGTCCGAGCTGTGGTTGAAGATCGTCTCCACGGTGCTCGGCATTCCGATCGATCTGCCGGCGGCCGGCGAAGTGGGCGGCGCATTCGGCGCAGCGCGCCTCGGCATGATCGCGGCCACCAAGGGCGATTACCGGCAGATTTGCACCAAGCCGAAGATCGCCAAGACCATCACTCCGGAAAAATCCGCAAGCGCTGCCTATGCGGATGCCTACGGCCGCTACACGCAAATCTATCCCGCCATCAAGGACATCAAACGCACATGAATTTCTATTCGATCAAGGATGCCATCAAATACGAAGGCCACGACTCGAAAAATCCGCTGGCTTTCCGCTGGTACAATCCGGACCAGAAGGTTCTGGGCAAGACCATGCGGGATCACTTCCGTTTCGCCGTCTGCTACTGGCACACGCTGTGCTGGCCGGGACTCGATCCTTTCGGCGGCGACACCTTCATGCGGCCCTGGCACCATATGGCCGATCCCATGGAAGCGGCGAAGGTCAAGGCCGATCTCATGTTCGAGACGCTACGCTTGCTCGATATCGATTTCTTCTGCTTCCACGATCTCGACATTGCGCCGGAAGGCAAGAACCTGAAGGAGTTCAACGCCAATGTGACGGCGATCGCCAAGATCTTCGAAAAGAAGATGGCGCAATCCGGCAAGAAACTGTTGTGGGGCACGGCCAACATGTTTTCGAACCGCCGCTTCATGGCGGGGGCCGCGACCAATCCCGATCCCGATGTCTTCGCCTATTGCGCGGCGCAGGTGAAGCATTGCCTCGATGTCACGAAAGACCTGGGCGGCGAAAACTATGTCATGTGGGGCGGGCGCGAAGGCTACGAGACGCTGATCAACACGAACATCGGCCACGAGCTGAAACAGGCCGGGCGCTTCCTCTCGCTTGCCGTCGAATACAAGCACAAGATCGGTTTCAAGGGCCCGATCCTGATCGAGCCGAAGCCCAAGGAACCGACTGTCCATCAGTATGATTTCGACGTGGCCTCAATCTACGGCCTGCTCAAATCCTACGGACTCGAGAACGATGTGAAGCTCAACATCGAGCAGAACCACGCGATCCTGGCGGGCCACACGTTCCAGCACGAGATCGCGCTCGCAGCGGCGCTCGGCATATTCGGGTCGCTCGATCTCAATCGCGGCGACTATCTCCTGGGCTGGGATACCGATCAGTTCGCGATGAACGTGCCCGAGTTGACGCTGATGATGCTGGAAGTGATCCGCGCCGGCGGCTTCACCACGGGCGGCATGAATTTCGACGCCAAGATCAGGCGGCAATCGATCGACCCCGACGATCTGCTCCACGCCCATGCGGCGTCGATGGACGCAACCGCGCGCGGACTTCTGGGCGCGGCCAAGATCATCGAGGATGGCAGGCTTCAGGCCGAGGTCGACAAGCGTTACGCGAAATGGAGCGAGCCCGTGAACAAGGCCATGCTCGAGAAAGGCGCAGCGCTCGAAGCCATCGCCGCGCGCGTGCACAAGGACGCAATCGAGCCGCAGCCCAAATCCGGGCGGCAAGAGTATCTTGAGAATCTGCTCAATCAAGTTTGACAGGAACACACCATGGCAACCAATATCAAGGGTCCGGCAATTTTCCTCGCGCAATTCGCGGGCGACAAGGCGCCGTTCAATTCTTTCGACGCGATCACCAAATGGGCGGCCGCTGGCTGACAAGGGCGTGCAGATTCCCACCTGGATGGCCGCATGATGGACGTAAAGAAAGCGGCGGAGTCCAAGACATATTGCGACGAACTCAAAGGCATCGCGCGGAACAACGGCGTCGGAGATCACCGAGCTCTCGACGCATCTGCAAGGCCAGCTCGTCGCCGTGCATCCCGCATACGACGAAGCCTTCGATGCCTTCGCGCCCAAGGCCGTACATGGCAAGCCGAAGGAGCGCCGCGCCTGGGCCGAGGAGCAAGTGAAGCTCGCCGCCAAGGCTTCCAAGAATCTCGGGCTTCGATCGCATGTGTCGTTTCCCGGCGCGCTGTGCTGGCCGTTTCTCTATTCCTGGCCGCCGCGCCCGCCGGGTTTGATCGAAGAAGGTTTCGACGAACTGGCGCGGCGCTGGAAGCCGCTGCTCGACGCGATGGACGAGAACGGCGTCGATGTCGGCTTCGAGCTGCATCCGGGCGAAGACATCATGGACGGCGTGACCTTCGAAATGCTGCTGTCGCGTTTGAAGAACCACAAGCGCTGCATGATCAACTACGATCCCTCGCACTTCGTGCTGCAGCAGCTCGACTATCTCGACTTCATCGACATCTACAAGGAGCGCATCTGCGCCTTCCACGTGAAGGATGCGGAGTTCAACCCGACCGGCCGCCAGGGCGCTTATGGCGGGTTCCAATCCTGGGTCAACCGCGCCGGCCGCTTCCGCTCGCTAGGCGACGGGCAAGTTGATTTCGGCGCGATCTTCTCCAAGCTCTCGCAATACGGCTACGACTCATGGGCCGTGCTCGAATGGGAATGCTGTTTGAAGTCGTCGGATCAGGGAGCGGCGGAGGGCGCGCCCTTCATTGCCAGACACATCATCCAGACCACCGGCAAGTCATTTGACGACTTCGCCGCAGGCGACGCCGACAACAAGGCGCAAGTGAAGCGCATGCTGGGGATTTGATGAGAATGGGGGCAAAGTGGTTCGTCGCGGTTTTGATCCTCTATCTGGCAGGATACGGAGTGTTCCGCGCCACGCAGCAGGAAGTCTGGCAGCAAGATGGCCAGAGCTATGTCATCTTTCCGAGTGGCGCGGGACTGGCACTTTACTACGTGTGGCGGCCCCTGACCTATGCTGATGGCGCCCTAACTGGCATGAGATTTCACATTGGTTTGCATCAGTAGCGGTCTAGCGGGAGAATTGAGAATGACGATCAAGGGCAAGAGCGATGCGCTATTCGGGCGGCGCATACGGTATGGGATGGTGGGCGGCGGACAGGGGGCGTTTATTGGCGCGGTGCATCGGCTGGCGGCGCGGATGGACGATCATTATGAACTCGTTGCCGGCGCCCTCTCCGCCGATCCGGCGAAAGCGAAGGCATCCGCGGCCGAACTTGGGCTCGATCCGTCGCGGAGTTACGGCAGTTTCGGCGAAATGGCGAAAGCCGAAGCCAAGCGCCCCGACGGCATCGAGGTTGTCTCGATCGTCACGCCCAATCATGTGCATGTGCCGGCCTGCAAGGCATTCATCGAGGCGGGCATTCATGTGATCTGCGACAAGCCTCTGGCGATTTCGCTCAAGGAAGCCAGGTCGCTGAAGGCGCTGCTCAAGAAAAATCCGAAAGCGATTTTCGCGCTCACCCACAACTACTCGGGCTATCCGATGATCCGCCAGGCGCGCGAGATGGTGGCGGCGGGCACACTCGGCGAAATCCGGCTGGTGCAAGGCGAGTATCCTCAGGACTGGCTCACCACGGCACTGGAGAAGACAGGACAGAAGCAGGCGGCCTGGCGCACCGATCCGAAGCGTTCGGGCGCTGGCGGCTGCGTCGGCGATATCGGCACGCACACTTATCAGCTCGGCTGCTTCGTGTCCGGACTGGAAGCGGACGAGCTTTCGGCCGATCTGCATTCCTTCGTGAAAGGACGTGTGCTCGACGACAATGTGCATGTCATGCTGCGCTACAAGGGCGGCGCCAAGGGTATGATCTGGACCAGCCAGGTGGCGCCCGGTCACGAGAATGGCCTGAAGCTCCGGATCTATGGCACGAAGGGCGGCCTCGAATGGACACAGGCCGATCCCAATTATCTCTGGTATTCGCCCTTCGGCGAACCGAAGCGGCTGATCACCCGGGGCGGCGCAGGTGCAGGCACCGCATCCGGCCGGATCACCCGCGTGCCCCCGGGCCATCCCGAAGGCTATCTCGAAGGTTTCGCCAACATCTACACCGAAGCCGCCCGCGCCATCATCGCGGCGCGATCGGGCAAGAAGGTTGACAAGGACGTGACCTTCCCCGGCATCGCGGATGGCGTCGCCGGCATGGCCTTCATCGAGGCTTGCGTGAAGTCGTCGGCGAAGAATGGGAATTGGGTGAAGGTTTGACTTGCCAATGGGTTAGCTTATTCGTATATACGGCTATACACAGGAGCTAGCCGTGGGCTTTCATGTTCGAAATAGCGAGACGGAGCGGCTGACGCGTTATCTGGCGCTGCGCGCCGGGATTGGCTTGACCGCGGCTGTTCATATGGCCGTAACCAACGAAATCGCACGGCTGGAAAAGAAGCGCCCGCTCGAGGAGAGGATCGCAGATCTGCAGGAGAGTGTCGCGCGGCGCATCAAGGATCCGGCGCCGCTGACCAAGGAATTCTACGACAGCCTCTACGACTGACATGTTCATCGACGCCTCGGCGATGGTCGCCATCATCACCAAAGAACCTGGCAACGTGGCTCTCTCGCGGGCCATCGACTCCGCCGCTCAATGCATCACTTCGCCACTGGCGATTTGGGAAACGGCTTCGGGGATTTCGCGCAAGGCGCGCTCCGCCGCCCGTCTCGAATTGCCGGTCATCGAGGAGTTCTTGCAGCAGGCCGAAATCGCTATCGAGACGGTCGACATGGGAATCTCGCGTGCCGCGCTCGATGCCTTTGACCGCTACGGCCGCGGCAGCGGGCATCCGGCGCAGCTCAACATGGGCGATTGCTTTGCCTATGCTTTTGCGAAGAACCGCGGAGTTTCATTACTCTATGTCGGCAATGATTTCACACAGACAGACGTGATGCGCGCCATCGCGTGATCGAATGAGAGGGACGAGCATGAAAACCGGATTCAATCTTCTTCTCTGGACAGGGCATGTCACCGAAGCCCACGCCTCGATCATCCGCGACATCAAGCGCGCGGGATATGACGGGGTCGAAATCCCGCTGTTCGAGGGAACGACGGATCACTACGCGAGGCTCGGAGAGATCATCGCCAAGGAAGGGCTTGGCGTCACCACCGTCAGCGTGATTGGCGCACTCGACAAGAATCCGCTTTCCGCCGATGCAGCCGCGCGCGCTGCCGCGGTTGACTATGCCAAGTGGACGATCGACTGCACTGCCGCCCTTGGCTCAAACATTCTCGCAGGGCCAATGCATTCGACCATCGGTCACTTCTCGGGCGGCGGACCGACGGCGGCGGAGCGCAAGCGCGGCATCTCCTTCCACCGCAAGGCGGGCGACTATGCGGCGAAGAAAAATATCCGCTTCGCGCTCGAAGCGCTCAACCGGTTCGAATGTTACTTCCTCAACACCATGGAGCAGCTCTCGTCCTACCTCGACGAGGTCGACCACCCGCATATCAAAGGCATGTACGACACGTTCCATTGCAATATCGAGGAGAAGGATCCGGTCGCCGCGATCAAGACGATCAAGAAGCACATGATCCATGTGCACATCTCGGAGAACGACCGCGGCACGCCGGGCAAGGGACATGTTCCGTGGGATGCGACCTACAAGGCGCTGCGGTCGGCGAAGTATGACGGCTGGATCACCATCGAAGCCTTTGGCCGCGCCATTCCAGCGCTCGCCGCGGCGACGCGGGTGTGGCGCGATTTCTTTCCAACGAAAGAGAGCGTCTACAAGGATGGGCTCAAGGCGATGAAGACCGGTTGGGCGAAGGCCGCCGTTCGTTAACTTCTTCGCCGCCCGAATCGCGATAGCAAGCGCCCATGCGCGAAACCGACCTTTATCGACCGGTCAAACGATTCCTCGAGGCGCAGGGCTATGCGGTCAAGGCCGAGATCGAGAGTTGCGATGTCGTGGCGGTGCGTGGAAAAGAGCCGCCCATGATCGTCGAACTCAAAACCGGCTTTTCGCTGCAACTACTGTTGCAGGGCATCGACCGCCAGGCGATTTCAGACGCGGTCTATCTGGCTGTCGCCGAACCGAAGAGAGAGATGCGGCGCAACCTCATCAAACTCTGCCGGCGCCTGGGTCTGGGCTTGCTCACGGTGCGCGGCGAAAGCGTGGAAGCGCATGCCGATCCCACACCTTACAGCCCGCGCAAGAATGCGCGCCGCAAAGCGATGCTGCTGAAGGAATTCGCTGCCCGCGCCGGCGATCCAAACTTGGGTGGGACTTCCCGCGCGCCGTTAATGACGGCCTACCGGCAGGATGCGCTGCGCTGCGCGCGAGTCTTGCGAGACGCGGGACAAGCGCGGGTCGCGGACATCCGGAAACAGGCCCATGTCGACCGTGCCTCAACCATTTTGCTGCGCGACGTTTATGGCTGGTTTATCCGCGAGGCGCGCGGCGTTTACGCCCTGACGCCATCCGGCCAGGAGGCGCTGGCGAAATACGCCGAGGCTCTGCGGTTGCTCTGACCTTGCCCCTGCACTAGATTCGACCGATGGGAATTTCCGACATTATCAAATATCCGTTCTGGACGCTGGCGCTCGCCACGGGCGCGAAGTCGTTCAAGGACAACAAGATGATCGGTTCCGCGGTTCTGAACCGCAAGGGACTGCATGCGAAGCGCGTGAAACTCGCCCATGATCTTGCATGGTCAAGGCGGGCGCGGCTTGCAAAGTCGATCGCGCCGGAAGACCGCGCGGCGTTCGATCGCGACGGCTTCGTGATGAAGCGCGATTTCTTGCCGCCGGCCGAATTCGCGGCGCTTCGCGACGCAGCGCTGTCCTATCGCGCGCCCGTGCGTCAGAGTCGATCCGAGGGCGACACGATTACGCGCCGCATGGCGCT
>JAAURV010000090.1 GCA_012032065.1 Hyphomicrobiales bacterium | reverse complement strand
CGAAGCTGCGGCCGCGGTCCTGTTCGAGGTTCCAGTCGCTGTTGCAGACATGGGCGAGGAACCAGTCCATTTGCGCCTCGTCGGGAATGATCTTGCGATAGAGTGCGCGGGGGTCCCAGCGTAGCAGCACGTTGCCGATGTCGAAGACAATGTTCATGATTGGACTGAGGTAACAGGAGGATCGGCGTTGCGCAAGCTCAGCGCAGCCGCCATGCCATGCCATCGCGCAGGATAGACTCGGCTTCTGGCGTGAATTGCGACTGGGCGTTGTGCAGGATGAGGCCAGGCAGCAGTTGCAGCGGCGCGCGCGAACCCTTTACGCCCTGCACGATGACCCGGGAAGCGGCGGAACCCTCCCGCGCATAGAGGGGGGCGACCCGGATATCGCCGAACTTCTCGTCCATAACAGCCAGGATTTTGCCAAGCGTATCGGCGCGGTGGATGATCGTCACGGTGCCGCGCAGCGTCACCATGGTGTGCAGCACTTTGATCCAGATGGCGAGGTCGTCGGGGCCGAAAGCATTGGCCTGGGACTTGAGCAGATGCGGCGAGGGTGTCGACTTGTTCTCGTCGAAGAATGGCGGGTTGGCGTAGGCGTGGCTGAAGCTGCCGTGCTGCGGCAGATGCGATAGGTCCTTGCGCAGCGCTTCCTTTACATCGGCATGGATGATGCGCACGCAGTGGCCGAAACCATTGCGCTTGGCATTCTCCTCGCACATGAGCGCGTAGCGGCCGGCCATTTCGATGCCGGTGATATGTACGTCCGGGTTGCGCGCCAGCGTGCAGAGCGCCGCGACGCCCGTGCCGATGCCCGCCTCGAATAGCGTTTCACCATTGGAGCAGGGGAGGCTGGCGGCAAGGAAGACCGAATCGATGCCGGCTCGGAAGCCCTTTTCAGGCTGGAGTATCCGCAGGCGGCCGTTCAGAAAGGCGTCTTCGGTCAAAGACGCGCCTCCCCCGCCCGGCGGGGGCGGTGGCGGCATGGCCGAATTGGCCGGATGCGAAAGCGCGCTCATCTGCATCGTCCCCGAGTCTTAACCATTGTTGGTTAGCACAAGGTTACGGTGGACACGCATCGCCCGGTCGTGATCTTCATCCACAACCATAAGACGGCGGGGAATGGCGCCGATCGAGCCTTCGACGGCGCTGGTATAGCTGTCGAACTCGAAAACCTCGATTCCTTCCGCTTCCAGCGCGTGCTTGAGCGCCGATAGCAGGACCGGATCGTTGGTGGCGGCGACCTGTTTCATCGCCGCATCATGCCATGGGGACCGCTCAAGTCCACCGGGATTGCTCAAAACCCATGAACAGGCGGTTATTTCCTCGCGGCAACCGGTCGCCCTTGTGGTCAAGGGGCGAAGGCCGTTAACCTCTCGTTGACAAACAGGGACCGGAACATGGGCGTAGTCATTGCCTTCGAGGGCGGCGAAGAGAAGCACAGGGCAACTATCGACGCGCTGACCGCATTGGTCGAACCCGACATGGCGCGGGTGAACGAGGCCATTCTTCAGCGCGCCCAGAGCCATGTGGAATTGATCCCGGAACTGGCGGGTCATCTCATCAACTCCGGCGGCAAGCGCATCAGGCCGATGCTGACGCTGGCCGCTGCCCGGATGTGCGGCTACGCTGGCGCCGATCACGTCCGCCTCGCGACCGCGGTCGAGTTCATGCACACCGCGACGCTCCTTCATGACGATGTGGTGGACGAGAGCGACATGCGCCGCGGCAAGCAGGCAGCGCGCATCATCTGGGGCAACCAGGCCAGCGTACTGGTGGGCGACTATCTCCTGGGCCAGGCCTTCAAGATGATGGTGGAAACCGGCTCGCTCGAATCGCTCCGTATTCTCTCGCATGCGGCGGCTGTGATCGCGGAGGGCGAAGTGCTCCAGCTTTCCGTATCGCAGGATACCTCGACGACGGAGGATGCCTATCTTCAAGTAATCGGCGCAAAAACCGCGGCGCTGTTTTCGGCGGCGGCGGAGGTGGGCGCGGTGATCGCCGCGCGGCCCAAGGCGGAACAGGCAGCGCTCGAATCCTTCGGGCGCAACCTCGGCATCGCCTTTCAGTTGATCGACGACGCGCTCGACTATTCCGGCAAGCAGGCGCTGATGGGCAAGAGCACCGGCGACGATTTCCGCGAGCGCAAGATCACCTTGCCCGTCGTGCTGTCGTTCCGGCGCGGCAACAAGGAAGAGCGCTCGTTCTGGAAGCGGACTCTGGAGGAGGGCGACCAGACAACCGACGATCTGCTCTATGCGCGCAAGCTCATGGAGCGCCACGGCGCCATCGCCGACACCATCGAGCGCGCCGGCCACTATGGCGACATCGCCCGCGATGCCATGGCAATTTTCCCCGAAAGCGAATGGAAATCCGCGCTCTTGGAAGCGGTGGATTTCTGCGTGGCGCGGGCCTACTGAAGGCTCGCCGCGCGAACCCACCATTGCGGCCGGCGGTCGGAGATCCGCTCCGCCGCGGTTTCGGCCGCAGCGCGCGTTTCGAAGAGAGCGAAGCAAGTGGCTCCGGATCCCGACATGCGCACGGGTCCTGCTTCACGAACATTCGAAAGTTCATCGAGAACGTCTGCGATCTCCGGGGCCACGGCAATGGCCGCATCGGAGAGATCGTTGCGCCAGGAGCGCGGATCGTCCTCGCGTGCGATTGGATCGCGGAACCGCTGTCCCGGCTTCAATCCAAGCGACTTGAACACATCCGCGGTCGAGGCTGCGACGCCTGGATTGGCCAGTATCCGCGTTGAAGTGGTTTTGCAACAGGAAGGGGCGCGATCTGCTCTCCCACGCCACGCATCCGGCACATCGCGCCATGAAGACAGACGGGAATGTCCGCCCCGAGCCGCAACGCCGCCGCGGCAAGCCGGACCGGATCGGCATCGGGAAGCGCCAGTTTAAACACTGCGGCGGCATCCGCCGAACCGCCTCCCATGCCGGAGGCAACCGGAAGATTCTTTTCCAGAGTCACTTTCATTGGGCGCGGCACTTTGCCGAGGTCCATGGCAAGCGCCAGTGCGCGCAGCGCCAGATTGGACTCATCGCAGGGCACAAAACGCGCGAAGGGACCAGTCACCTCGATTGCGTTCCCGGCGGCGGGTTCGAGCGAGACAACATCGCCCACATTCGCAAACGCCACGATCGAATCGAGCTCATGGTAGCCGTCGTCCCGCCGGCCCAGCACATGCAGCGCCAGATTGATCTTGGCGCGCGCCAGCGCCATCAGCCGTTGTTCGGAGTCTTGGCGTTCTCGGCGGGCTTCACCGCCGGTTCGTCCGGCAGGCCGCTGCTGAGTTTCCCTTCGATGCGCTTGAGATCGTCGGGCTCCGGCTTGTTGTCCTTGGAGTGCTGCCACTGGAACTTGGCTTCGAGCTTGCGGCCCACTTTCCAGTAAACGTCGCCCAGATGCTCGCCGATGATCGGATCGGCCGGCGTCAGCTCCACCGCGCGCTCGAGATGCGTCACCGCTTCCTCGTAGTCGCCAAGCTGGTAGTAGGCCCAGCCAAGGCTGTCGACGATGAAGCCGTCGTTGGGTTTCAACTCCACGGCTTTCTTCACCATGCCGAGCGCCTCGGTGAGGTTCACTTTCTTCTCGATCATCGAGTAGCCGAGATAGTTCAAGATCAGCGGCTCGTCGGGCTCGAGCGACAGCGCCTTGCGGAAATCGGGCTCCGCCTTGTCCCACAACTTCTGGCGCTCGAAGGCGATACCGCGGTAATAGAAAACCCGCCAGTTCTCCTTCTGCGGCTCCTTCAAGAGCGCGATGGCCCGCGAGTAGACTTCGGACGCCTTTGCATACTCTTCGTTGTTGCGGTGGATGTTGCCGAGCGTCACCAGCGCATCGTAATTCGAAGCGTCGCGGGCGAGCAGGTGATCGAGCCGCGTTACCGCATCCTTGCTCTTTTCCAGCCGTTGCAAATTGGTGGCCGTTTCGATGTCGGCATTCGACTTTAATTCGGATGCGGGCGCAATGGTATCGTAGGCCGCGATGGCTTCCTCGTAGCGCTGCATGTCCTCGTAGATGTCGCCCAAGAGCGTGAGGTAGACCGGCGATTTCGGCTCGATCGACAGCGCCAGCTGGGTGTAGAGGATGGCGACATCGATGCTCTGCTCGTCGGTCATCGCGGTCGCAAGCGAAAACAGACGCCTCGGCCGCGCCTGCCTTGGCGCTCGTGACGAACCGCTCCGGCTTCTTGCCGGCGAGCAGTTCCTCAAGCGCCTTGCCCACGAGCGGATTGTTGTCCGCGCCATCGAGGAAGGTGCGGTAGACTTTCTCCGCGTCCTTCGCCCTGCCGCTCCGCTCCAGGAAATTGCCGTAAGCCTGCACAACGCGGAGCGAGGTTCCCGCCTGTTCGTAGGCCTTTTTGTAAAACACCTCGGCCCGAATCGGCACGCCCATCAGGTCCGCGATCAGAGCGGCGTGGAAATTCTTGAAATTCGCGAACGACTCGTTGGCGTCCAGCTTGTCGAGCGACTTGAGCGCCCGGTTGAGGGCGCGATCCCCGGCATAGGCCCATGCTGAAAGCAGCGAAGAGGTGAGTTCGCCGACAGGCGTGTAGGAAGCTTCGGTGAAATGTTCGCGCGCCTTGCCATAGCGCCCCGCTCTGAAATCCTTGAGGCCCAGAACGATCCGGGCCATGCGCTGCTGACTATTGAAAGCGATGACGCGCTTCGCCAGATCTTCCGCCTCGGCGATCTTTCCCTGGGCGAGATCGAGCGAGAAAACGCGTTCGAGCAGAACCGGGTTCTCCGCATCTTCCTTGAGGGCATCGCGCAAGTAGGACGACGCAATGTCGTTGTCTCGCTCTTTGCCGGCGGTGCGTCCGGCCAGATAACTGCCGGAGAGGGACGAGCCGGAATCGAGTTCGGCCATCGACGGCGCTGCGTAAAGGCTGCTGGCGGCAAATGCCAGCGCTGCAATGATCTTTGCCTGCATGGATAAGCGGTCACTCCGAGGGACAATTGGCATGAACGAGGGATTCGTTATGCCCTTGGAGTTAAAATGCGGTTTTTTCGCGAAACCCGCAATCCGTAAAAAAAGCCGGCGCCCCCTGGGGAGCGCCGGCGTGAGTCTCGGGACGATCTGTCTTATCTGCTCAGATACATATCGGCCAGGTCGTTGCCGATGATTTCGAAGGCTTCGATCAGTTCCGCCTCGCTCGGCGCCTCGATGAACTTCGTGGGGTCGGTCGCGCAGTTCTGCAGTAGCGTGCGCACGGTGTTGCTCGGGATCTGGAATCCGATGGTGTAGACCGTTATGCCCGTCGCCTTGGCATTCGTGCAGGTCGTTGCCAGACGCGTGTTCAACACAGACTCGCCGCCGCTTGCCGACGTGCTGCCAAGCCTGTTCTGGGCCAGATAGCCGACGGTGGTGTAGGGCGAACCGTTGAATGACGAGTTGCTCGACAGATCGTTTTCGCCGTCGGTCATGATGACGAGAATCTTCGCCCATTCGCTGTCATAGGCAGAGCCTTCCGCGAAAGGCGCGGTCGGGGAGAGAACGCGCCAGCCCCAGGCTGCGCCTTCCGAAATGATCGTGCTTCCTGCTGCATTCAGCGCGTTGATGCCGGCGGTGATGTTCGCCTTGACGCTGGTCAGCGGCACAATGGGGGCCATTTTGCAGTTGTAGTCCGGGCCACGGCCGCTACTCGTGTCGATGGTATTGGTTGTCACATATTTGTTGGTTCTCCGCTGCCTGGTCTGGTGCGAATCGCCACTCACATGCAGGTCCGACATGTAGCTATTTAGATAACTGCAGCTGCCCGAGCCACAGCTGTAATTTGTGCTGGGTTCGTCGGGTGCAAACATCGGCGTGAACAGCGTTGCGGGCGTGCCGATTGAAGGCGCGGTGTCGTCGGTCGCAAGAGTGCCTGCACGCATTTCCACGCAACCGGGCCATGTGCGGCCAATGGCATTCCAGGCCCACATGTTATGACGGAGTCCTGCACTCTGGCTAAAATTCGCCCGCGAGTAGGACGAGAGGCCCGTGGTGTCGAGCCAGGTCGCATTATTGTTGCTGGAACCGACGTTGACTGCGGTAGAAAATGGCACAATCGCCATCTTCACGTCCTCGTTCGTCGCGTTGTCGGCGCCGAAAACGATGTTTTTCATCGAATGCGCGGCGTTTTTGAGTGCGGTGATTTTCGTGCCGCTCATCGAACCCGTGGTGTCGAGCACTAGCGCGATCTCGACCTTCGACAGTCCATCCTCGCCCGGATTGCCGCGCGTCACTTCCGCGGTCGCGTCAAGATTCGCATGTTCGATGCCGATAAGCGATGTCAGCGTCATCGGGATCTCGCGCGTGGCGTGAACTTCAACCGTAGTGTCGGTAATGGTGAGTTCGGTGTCGATCACCCCGCGGGGGCAGTCGAGTGATAGTTCTTCTCTATGTAGTCCTGGGCTAGGACACCCAGTTCCTGCAGCCGCTGATTTTTCTGCGCCGTCGACAAGCCGGTGAAATCGCTTTCCTCGGAAGCGGCGACGGCAAGCGCCGCCGAGTCGACCGCGGCGGCAACGAAGTCTGCTCACGGTTGATGCGGATCGAGTCGATGGCTACTCCCGCGGCGATAACGACCGGAAATGCCGCGGCGCCCATGATCCAGCTTACGGATCCGTGCTCGCCTTTCAAAAATTTGTGCAGGATTCCACGTTTTGCCACACACTTCTTGCCGTCGGACATGATCGCTACCTCTCCTGAGGATCATTGGAATTCTCGCAGGAGGATTAGCTGAGCAGATTCAAGGCTAGGTTTCGCAATATGTTCGAATTTTAATCGCTTTCGGCGCGACCTGGCTCAAATCCCGGTTGTGCCTAACCGAAGCTGAACAAAACTGGCGGTCTGACTATATGGCAGGTCACATATTGGGATAGTTCGGCCCTTCGCCGCCTTGGGGCACGGCCCAGTTTATGTTCTGGGAGGGATCCTTGATGTCGCAGGTTTTGCAGTGAACGCAGTTCTGGTGGTTGATTTGGAACCGCGCCTCGGTTCCTTCTCCTACCACTTCGTAAACGCCGGCTGGACAGTAGCGCTGGGCGGGTTCCGCCCAGGTGGGAAGGTTGACGGCGATGGGAATTCTCGCATCTTTCAATTGCAGGTGCGATGGTTCGTCTTCTTCGTGATTGGTGGCGGAGAAGGCGACATTGGTGAGGCGGTCGAAGGAAATGACGCCATCGGGCTTTGGGTAAACGATTGGTTTGCAAGCCGGCGCAGGCTTCAGCGTCGCGAAGTCCGCCTTGCCATGCTTCCAGGTTCCGAATCCAAAACCGAAGAGCTGGTTGAGCCACATGTCGGCTGCGCCAAGCGCCACGCCGCCGGCAAGGCCGAGCTTCGACCACATGGGCTTTACGTTGCGCACGCGGTGTAAGTCTTTGTAAACCCAACTTCCAAGATATGCGGATTCATACTCATCTAGCGTATCTCCCGCGCGGCCCTGAGCCAGCGCGGCAACTGCCGCCTCCGCCGCCAGCATTCCCGTCTTCATGGCGTTGTGGGAACCCTTGATGCGAGGCAGGTTGACGAACCCAGCCGAGCAGCCAATCAGCGCGCCACCTGGGAAGGCAAGCTTGGGCACCGATTGCAGGCCGCCCTCGGTTATCGCGCGCGCGCCATAAGCAATGCGGCGCCCGCCTTCGAGCACGGACGCGATCAGCGGGTGATGCTTGAAGCGCTGGAACTCCATGTAAGGATACAGATGGGGATTCTCGTAGTTGAGGTGAACCACGAAGCCGATCGAAACGAGATTGTCCTCGAGATGATACATAAAACTCCCGCCACCGGTCTTTAGGCCGAGCGGCCATCCCATGGTGTGGGTCACTTGCCCCTGTCGGTGGTTTTCAGGCTTCACCTCCCACAGTTCCTTCATGCCAAGGCCGTACTTCTGTGGCTCACGGCCCTCGGACAGACCGAACTTGGCGATGATCTGCTTGGCGAGCGATCCCCTGGCGCCTTCCGCGATCAGCACATATTTGCCGCGAAGTTCCATGCCGGGTTGGTAGTCAGCCTTATGGCTGCCGTCGCGGGCGATGCCCAGGACGCCGGCCACGACGCCCGCGAGCGATCCGTCGTCGGAATACAGCGCCTCCGACGCGGCAAAGCCCGGATAAATCTCGACGCCCAGGCCTTCCGCCTGCTGCGCCAGCCAGCGGCAGACGTTCCCAAGCGAGACAGCATAGTTGCCATGATTGTTCATGAGCGGCGGCATCAGCGCATTGGGGACGCGAAGCGCGCCATTGGAGCCCACGACATAGAAGCGATCCTCGGTGACCGGCGTGTTGAGCGGCGCGCCCTTCTCTTTCCAGTCCGGAATCAATTCGTTGAGCGCAATTGGATCGATCACCGCACCGGAAAGAATATGCGCGCCGACTTCCGAGCCCTTCTCCAGCACGCAAACCGACAACGCCGGCGACAGCTGTTTTACGCGAATGGCCGCGGCAAGGCCCGCCGGCCCCGCGCCGACGATGACGACGTCATAATCCATGGCCTCGCGCTGAACTTGATCCACAGCAAAACTCCCGGGTTGCCTTTCGGGCATTTATATAGTGTGACCGCCCGCGGAGGGATATTGCCGATTTGGACATGGAAAGGGAACGGAACGACATGACGCCCGTCGAGGCTGCCGCCGCGCTGGTTTGGCTTGTCGACATGGGCGCCGACGAAGTTGTCCAGGAGGCGGCGGCGAACCGGCTGGCTCCACCGCCCGCTCCGGCGCAGCAAGAGCTCGCAAATGTTGCGCCACCGGCGCCGAGGGGCGACGCTGCCTCCATTGCCGCTGCCTGCTCATCGCTTGCCGAGATCGAGCAAGCGTTGTCGCGTTTCGATGCCTGTCCGCTCAAAAAAACGGCAACCCGGCTCTGTTTCGCCGATGGAAACCCACAGGCCCATGTCATGCTGATCGGCGAAGCGCCGGGCCGCGAAGAGGACGAGTTGGGTAAACCCTTCGTCGGCCGCTCGGGCCAGCTGCTCGACCGAATGCTGGCGGCGATTGGTGTTTCGCGCGCCGAAAGCGATCCAGCAAAGTCGGTCTTTATCACCAATACCATTTATTGGCGCCCACCCGGCAATCGGACGCCGACCGAAACCGAAACCCAGATGTGCCTGCCATTCCTTATGCGCACCATCGAGTTGCAAAAGCCCCGCTTCATCGTGTGCCTAGGCGCGACGCCAACTCAACGGCTGCTCGGCCGCAACGACGGAATTCTGAAACTGCGGGGCAAATGGTTCGATTTTGGTCAAGCCGGACAAGTGATCCCGCTGCTTGCAACATTGCATCCTGCTTATCTGCTCAGGCAGCCCGCGCAAAAGCGGCTCGCTTGGCGTGACTTCCTTGCGCTCGCCGAAGTCATGGCGAAAAATTGACGTACCGTCTTTCTTTTGCCACGGCGCGCTGAATAACTCCCGGCCATGAACCCAGGTCCCGCCGAACGGCAATTCATCCCCGTGCGCATCGCGATATTGACCGTGTCGGATTCGCGTACGCTCGAAGACGATAAATCCGGCCAAACACTCGCCGACCGCGCCGCCGAAGCCGGTCACCTGCTGTCGGCGCGCAAGATCGTGAAAGACGATATCCGCGCCATTCGCGCCGTGATACGGGATTGGTTCAACCGCAGCGATATTGACGTCATCATCTCCACCGGCGGCACCGGTCTCACTGGCCGCGATGTGACCATCGAAGCCGTGCGCCCGCTTTTCGAGAAGGAAATCGAGGGCTTCGCCACCGTTTTCCAGATGGTGTCGTTTCAGAAGATCGGCACGTCCACGGTTCAGTCGCGGGCAACAGCGGGTGTGGCCAAGGGCAAGTTCATCTTCTGCCTGCCGGGTTCGCCCGGCGCCTGCCGTGACGGCTGGGATGAAATCCTGAAACCACAGCTCGATTACCGGCACATGCCCTGCAACTTTGTCGAGATCACGCCGCGGTTGAAGAGCATCT
>JAAURV010000089.1 GCA_012032065.1 Hyphomicrobiales bacterium | reverse complement strand
GATAAGTTGCTCTAGCATTTTGAATCTGGCGCATAACTGAACGCTCAAGTGATTCCACTTGAGCGCGTTATGCGCTAGAAATCCGTTTTCTCCCCACCTTCCGCGATGCGTTTGGCGACGAACGCATCGATTTCTTCCAGGATCGATGGGTCCAGCGGCGGCGCCACGTACTCGGTCAGCGCCTGCTTCCACAACGCATTCGCCTTCTGCTCGGCGCGCGGCGAGCCCGCCGCCTGCCAGTTCTGGAAATTGCGCCAGTCGGAAATCAGAGGCGCATAGAAGGCTCGCTCGTAACGCTCCAGCGTGTGCGCCGCGCCGAAGAAAATGCCCGCCTGGCCCCACCTCGCGAATTGCTTCGAGACCCAGGCTCGCGTCGTCCATGGCGAGCGGCTTCAGATACTCCATCGCCATCTGCACGAGATCGACATCAAGCGCGAACTTCTCGTAAGACGCGACGAGGCCGCCCTCCATCCATCCCGCCGCGTGCTGGATCACATTGCCGCCGCCCATGATCGCGCCCCACAGCGAGAACACGGTTTCGTAGGCGGCCTGCGCATCGACGCTGTTGGCGGCATTGGTGCTCGACGTGCGGTAGGGAAGCCTGTAGCGCCTGGCGAGCTGGCCGCCGATCACGCAGGCCTTCATGTATTCGGGCGTTCCGAATGCAGGCGCTCCCGACTTCATGTCCACATTCGATGTGAAGCCGCCATAGACGAAGGGGGCTCCCGGATTGGTGAGCTGAGAGAGCGTTAGCCCCGCCAGCGCTTCCGCGTTCTGCAACACCAGCGCGCCAGCCATCGTTACCGGAGCCATGGCGCCCGCAAGCGTGAAGGGCGTTACGACGCAGACCTGATTGAGCCTTGCCATCTCGATGATGCCCATGGCCATGGGGCCATCGAGTTTGAGCGGCGAATTGGTGTTGATCACAGTGTAGGCGGAAGGCTCGCGCAGAAGCTGCTCGCGGCTGATGCCGCGCGCCATCCGCGCGATTTCGAGTGCATCGAACAATCGCGCGCGGCCGGTTGAAGAAGCGAACGGCACCTTGTCGGCATGAACGGCCTTGTTGCGCATGACATGCAGATGGCGGACCGACGCATGCACATCGAGCGGATCGACGGACGCGCCGCCCGCCGTGTGGATGCAGTTGAAGAACTGCGCCAGTTTCACGAAATTGATGTGATCTTCCATCGTGCCAGGCCTGCGGCCACGGTCGAGATCGCTGCAATTGGGCGGCCCGCCGACAGGAGCGAACGCGATCCACTTGCCGCCGATCTGTATCGAATGCTCGGGATTGCGCGCATGAAAGGTGAATTCGGAGGGCGGAGTCGTCAGCGCCTCCGCCACAAGATCGCGGCCGATCCGCACGCGCTCGCCTTCGACGCGGGCGCCGGCGCGTTCGAGAATGTCGCGTGCTTCGGCATTGAGGATGTCCATGCCGATTTCTTCGAGCACATCCATCGACTTCAGATGGATGGCTTCCAACTCATCATCGGAAACGGCTCTGGAAGGTTCGAGCGTGAGCTGCGGCTGCTTCCACGGAAGCTGGGCGATGCCTCTATTTTCGCGGCTGCGGCGGGGCCGTTCGGCTCTCATGATAAACCAGCATACGCAACGGCAATCTCCGCCGCGAGACGCGCATTGTTCTCGACCAGCGCGATGTTGGCGGCGAGCGACCGGCCTTCGGTGACTTCCGCAACTCGCGCCAGGAGAAACGGCGTCAGCGCCTTCCCTTCAATGCCTTTCGCTGCCGCATCGCCAATTGCCGCGCCGATCAACGGTCCGATCTCGCTTGCGGAAATCTCAAACTCGCGAGGGATCGGGTTGGCTACCACCACGCCTCCCGACAGGCCCATTTCCCACTTGGCGCGCATGATGCCTGCGACTTCTTTCGCGGTGTCGCCTCGCATCGGCACGGAGAGGCCGCTGCTCCGCGAGTAGAATGCCGGGAACTCATCGGTGCCGAAACCAATCACTGGAACGCCGCGCGTTTCCAGAGCCTCGAGAGTCAAAGCAAGATCGAGAATGGACTTGGCCCCCGCCGTCACCACCGCGACGTTGCTGCGCGTCATCTCATGGAGATCGTTGGAAATATCGAAGGTCTTTTCCGCGCCGCGATGCACGCCGCCGATGCCGCCGGTGGCGAAGACGGCGATCCCGGCTAGTGCGGCGATGCGCATGGTCGAGGCAACGGTCGTCGCTCCATCGATGCCGCGCGCAACAACAAATCCGAGGTCGCGCGTGGAGGCTTTGATGATCTCCGCACCGCGCCTGGCGAAGTCCTCCAGCACGGCATCGTCGAGGCCCGCTTTCATCCGCCCGCGGACAATCGCGATGGTGGCGGGAACGGCGCCGCCGCCGCGAATGACGGTTTCGACTTCGCGCGCCATTGCAAGGTTTTGAGGGAACGGCATGCCGTGCGCGATGATGGTCGACTCAAGCGCCACGACCGGCTTTCCGGCGCGGAGGGCCGCCGCGACTTCGGGCGAAAGATCGAGATGTGCCGTCATCGCGACACCATGCGGCGGAGGCCTCCCGGCGGCAAGTCCTTCAGCGCCGAAAGCGAACTGGCAACGACAAGCCCCGCCGCCGCCTGCCCCCAAACCGCCGCCGCATCGATGGAAACGCCTTGCAATAGGCCATGGACCAAGCCCGCCACCGCGGCGTCTCCACGCTCCCGTCACTATCGACGGCCAGGGCCCCGGCGTGGCGCGCCCGGAACTTCTTTCATGCCCCTCGATTGCGACACAAGCGCGCCATTTGCCCCCAAATGCACGACCACATTGGCGACGCCCCGAGCATGAAGCCTGCGGCATCCGCCGGCAACGTCGGACGTTCCGGTGAGTGCGGCCAATTGATCGCGATTTGGCGTCAGCGCCAGCACATCGAAGCGCTGACCTGCTTCGAGGAGCCGCTGCACTTTCGGCACCGAGACCGGATCGATCAGCAGCTTCGCTCCGAACACTTGGACCAGATGCCGGAGCACTTTTGCTTCGAGATTGCAGTCGGCAATCATGTAACGCGCTTTCTTCAAGAGTCCTTTCTTCGTTTCGAGATAAGCCGCATCAAGCCTCGCAACATTCGGCATCGCGTTGATGGCCGCCACCAGTTCTCCCTTGCCATCCAGCGTCGCCACATAGGTGTCGGCGTTTCCCTCGACACGCATCGCGTGGCTCATGTCGATGCCTGCATCCCGGCTTGCGGCGAGCAACGTTTCGCTTGCCGCATCGTTGCCGATCGCGGCCAGCAATGCTACGTTCTCGCCCAGCACCGCCAGATTATGCGCGATGTTGCGGGCGACGCCGCCGGGAGAGACGGTCACGGTTCCGGGGTTGGACGTTCCCGGCAGCACGTTGCCTACGGCTTTCGCCTTGATGTCGATGTTGGCTCCGCCAATGGCAACCACATCGGCCATGATCAGAAGTCCGTTGGCGCGCCGCCTTCGCGCTTCCGCCGCTCGACAAACGCATCGAGTTCTTCGCGCACCGCCTGATCCATTGGCGGTTCCCGATAATCGGCGAGCGCCTGCTTCCACACCGCGTTGGCGCGCTGCCAGGCTTCGGGCTTACCGGCCGCAAGCCATTGCTGATTGTTGCGCCAGTCGGATACGATCGGCGTGTAGAAGGCGTGCTCATAGCGCGCCAGCGTGTGCGCGGCGCCGAAGAAATGCCCGCCCGGGCCCACTTCGCGGATCGCGTCCACGCCCAGCGCATCTTCACTCGTGTCGAGCGGCTTCAGGAACTCCATCACCATCTGGATCAAGTCGCAATCGAGCACGAATTTCTCGAAGCTCGCCACCAGGCCGCCTTCGAGCCGAGCCCGCGCCATGCATGATGAAATTGCCGCCACCCATGGTGAGGCCCCAGAGTGAGAACACGCTTTCATAGGCCGCCTGCGCATCGACGGTGTTGGCGGCACAGGTGTTCGAGGTGCGATACGGCACATTGTAGAGCCTGGCCAGTTGTCCGCCGGCGATGCAGGACTTCATATATTCGGGCGTACCGAAGGCGGGCGCGCCCGACTTCATGTCCACGTTCGAGGTGAAGCCGCCGTAGATGAAGGGCGCGCCTTTGCGCACGACTTGCGTGAACACCAGGCCCGCCAGCGCTTCGGCGTTCTGCTCCACGAGCGCGCCCGCCACTGTTACCGGCGCCATGGCGCCCGCGAGGGTGAAGGGCGTCACGCACACGATCTGGTTCTTCGCCGACATTTCGATGATGCCGCGAAGCATTGGCGTATCGAGCTTCAACGGCGAGTTGGTGTTGACGATGGTGAAGAGCGATGGTTGCCATTCCAACTGCTCGTGGCTGATGCCGCGCGCGATCCGGGCGATCTCCATGCCGTCGCGAATGCGTTCGGCGCCGAGCGAATAGGCGTGAAACGGCTTGTCGGTAAGCGTCGCCGCATCGCGAAGAGCGTCGAGATGGCGCACCGAGGCATGCACATCGATGGGTTCCACGGGATAACCCGAGATGAATCCGATGCAGTTGAAATACTGCGCGAGCTTCAGGAAGTTCCGGTAGTCGGCCAGATTGCCGGTGCGCCGTCCTTGATCCATATCGGAGGAATTGGGCGGGCTTCCCACCGTGCCGAAGGACATGGTGTTGCCGCCCACATCGAAGCTGTTCTCGGGGTTTCGCGCATGAAAGGTGAACTGCGATGGCGCGTGGCCGATCCATTCCTCCACCATCGCGGGATCGAAGCGCACGCGTTCGCCTGCGACCCTGGCTCCAGCGGCCTTCAACAAGTCGCGCGCTTCCGGCAACGTGAAATCCATGCCGATTTCGGAAAGCACGCGGAGCGAAGCGAGGTGTATCGATTCAATCTCGTCCCGCGAGAGAAGTTCCATCGGCGGAAATCGCCGCAGAGTTCTGTGGCGCGGCAATTGCGGGATGGTATTTTTGGAGCGCCCGCCATCGCGCCGTGGGCCGCCTTCCCTCCGCCGCCGGGGCGCCTCGGCGCCGCTTGTCGTTTCGATGCTCATTTGCCTGCCTTGATCCTGTAGGGTTCAAGCGTGGGATCGTTCGCAATCTGCTTCGCCAGCCAGTCCTCGAAGCGTCTGATCTTGGGTTTGAGTTTATGCTCGCCCTTCGCTGCGTAGAGCCACTGATGGCGATGCGGAACCATGAGCGGAAATGGTTGCACCAGCCTGCCGCTCTTGATTTCTTCGGTGGCGAAGGGGCCAATGGTCATGGCGATGCCGCGGCCTTCGATCGCCGCTTCCTGCGCCAGGATGTAGCTGTCGAAAGCGAGCCGGTCGGAAAGCTTGATGCCGGAGACACCAGCCGCATCGAGCCAGAGATGCCAGTCCTCTTCGGCGGTGTAGACATAAAGCAGCTTGTGCCGCTTCAAATCTTCCGGCGAGTTCAGCGCGCCCTGCCCCTTCAACACGCGACGGGGCGCAGACCGGCGTCAGCAGCGAGTTGAAGAGCGGGCGGTAGTAATGCTCTGGCATCTTGTTGCGCGCGAGAATGAAACCGGCGTCGACATTCTTGTCGTCGAAGTCCCAGTCGAAGTAAGACGTCGAAAGCCTCACCTTCATTTCCGGAAAGCGCCGCTCGAAATCGTGAAGCCGCGGGATCAGCCATTTGAGCGCCACGGTTACATAGACCTGGAGCTTCAACTCGTTGTCGCCGGCAGGCGGGCGGATGGCGCGGGTCTGGGTTTCGATCTGGTCGAACGCATCGCGCACCGGCGGATAGTAGGCTTGCCCAAGCTGGGTGAGTTCGGCGCGCCTGGCGTCACGGCGGAAAAGCTGCACGCCAAGCCGCTGCTCGAGCCCCTTTACCTGATGGCTCACGGCCGAGCGGGTGATCCCCAGCTCATTGGCGGCCATGCGAAAACTGCCAAGCCTGGCGGCGGCTTCGAAAGCGGTCAGTGCGCGGAGCGGCGGCAGGTCGCGGCGTGGCAAGGGGATTTCACCGTCAGTTCAGAAAGCGCCAGATAGCAGGGTCTAGACTGTTTCGATGGTGAAATCGACTCACGCTTCAGATGGAATCGCCGCAAGGCTTGACGGTCGAGAGCATCAGCGCAATAATCATCTAGAACCATAGTGAACCAGATTGGATCAACCCTATGAATGCCTTCACGATCCGCTTGCCGGATGAAACTGCGGACAAGCTTGATCGCATCGCCGAAAAGATGGACCGGTCGCGTGCCTATGTCGCCGCCCAGGCAATCGAGGACTTCATAGCCCGCGAAGAATGGCAGCTCGCCGAAATCCAAACTGGCCTTGCTGAAGCTGTCCGTGGCGAGTTCGCCAACGACGGCGAGGTCGAGCGGGTGTTCAACAAGTACAGCGCGCCCGGTCGCAGCAAGTGACGAGACGGCTGCGCTGGACCAATCGCGCAGTCCGGCGATTGGAAGGGATCGGCGACTACATTGCACAGGACAATCCCACCGCTGCCGAGCAGGCTGTCGGCAGGCTCCGGGCTGTCGTCGAGCATCTTGTCTCTCATCCCGCCATGGGCCGCTCCGGCCGCATCACCGGCACACGTGAACTTGTGCTGACCGGCATTCCCTACATAATCGCCTATCGCGTGACCGAATCTACTGTCGATATCCTGACGATCATGCACACTTCGCAGCGCTGGCCGGAAAGACTATGACCAATGTCAGAAAATGATCTGATCAAAAATGAAATCCTGAACCAGATTCGCAAACTGGCCGATGAGGCAAATGGGATTCCACCGGGTCAGAAAAAATTTGCGACCGTAACTGGCATCAAAGATCACCTCTGGAAAGCCAAGATTTGGTTGAATTGGACTGACGCACTTGCAGAGGCAGGCTTTGGCCCACGGAAGTGGGTGACAGGATACGAAGATGAGTTTCTGCTCGGAAAATTAGCGGAACTCGCCAACAAAATTGGCCATTTTCCCTCTCAAGGAGAGATCAAATTTGAAGGTTCAAAAAATCCTCACTTCCCAGGATTTGGCGCTTTCAGAACCAGATGGAGCATGTCCGAATTGGCGACTGCGGCCGCAGAATACGCAGTTCAAGCAAAAAACGAGACGCTCCAGAGCCACGCTGAAGAATATCTTGAGAAAAAGCCAACGGTGATTTCGCCAGAAACCGAAACTGCAAAAGGTGAGGCCAAAGGGCATGTTTACCTCCAGCAGATCGGCGACAAGTACAGGATTGGACAGACCAACTCGGTAGTTGGGCGTTATCGGCAAGTTCAAATGGAAACGCCTACGCCGGTTCGGTATGTGCACACCATTTTGACCGACGACCCCAAGGGCGTTGAGGCTTACTGGCACAAGCGCTTTGAGGCCTGCAAGCTCCCTATCAATGGAGACTGGTTTGCACTCAAAGCGTCCGATGTCGCGGCGTTCAAGAAGTGGAAGAAGATTTGGTAACCCCGAAGTGAGGCCTGAAGCTCTTGCGTTTCGGCACAGCAAGAGGACTCACCATCGGACTGAAAAACATCCAATAAAAAACCAATTACGCTGTCTATTGGTGAAATCCATTCACTACTAGGCAATTCCCTGATGCTCCTCGCTCCCCTCAATTCGTGATAACTCAACGGAGATTGATGGAGCATTCCATGACCGCTGTTGAAGACCTCTCACGCCGCCGTGGCGGACGCGATGCTCGGCGCGCTTTGCGGGCGCGGCCTATTCCGATGGCCGAGGCTGCGGTGCGGCCCGGCATGGAGGGCGGGCAATACAAGCCGCTCTCCACCCTAGATATGGAGCGCATTCACGAGGCTGCGCTCGGTCTGCTCGAGACCGTGGGCTTCGGCCAGGCCATTCCCTCCTGCATCGAGGCGATGACGGCGCGGGGGTGCTGGATGACGGACAAGGGGCGGCTCTGCATTCCGCGCTCGCTCGTTGAGGACATTCTTGCTTCCTGCGCGCGCGGCTTTACGCTTTATGGCCGAGATCCCCAGCATGACATGCAGCCTTCCGGCAATCGCGCCTATTTCGGAACGGCGGGTGCGGCAGTTCACATCGTCGAGCCGGAGACGCGGGAGTATCGCGAGTCGGTTCTCGTCGATCTTTTTGATGCCGGGCGCATTGTCGATCAGTGCGAGCACATTCATTTCTATCAGCGCCCAATCACGGCGCGCGACATGATTACCGGCCACGATCTCGATATCAACACGCTCTATGCCTGCCTTGCCGGAACCCAGAAGCATGTCGGCACCAGCATGGTCGATCCCGCCCATGTGACCGAATGCCTCGACATTCTCCATGCACTGGCGGGCGGCGAGGACAAATGGCGCGAGCGGCCTTTCGTATCGCAGTCGAACTGCTTCGTGGTGCCGCCGATGAAGTTCGCCGAGGATGCCTGCCGCTGCCTGGAAGTGGCGGCGCGCGGCGGCATGCCCGTGCTGCTGCTGTCGGCGGCGCAGGCGGGCGCTACGTCGCCCGCAGCTTGGCTGGAACCGTGGTTCAGGCAGTAGCCGAGTGTTTGGCGGGTCTCGTCTATATCAACTGCGTCGTGCCGGGGGCGGTCGCCATCTGGGGACCATGGCCCTTTGTGTCCGATCTCCGCACCGGCGCCATGTCGGGCGGATCGGGCGAGCAGGCGCTCATCACTTCGGGCTGCGCCCAAATGGGGAAGTTCTACAATCTCACCGTCGGTTCCGCCGCCGGTATGTGCGACTCCAAACTGCCGGACATGCAAGCGGGTTACGAGAAAGGCGTGACAGCCGGCATCTCGGCGCTTTCCGGCGTCAATCTTCTCTACGAGTCGGCCGGCATGCACGCTTCACTGCTCGGCTTCTGTCTCGAAAGCCTGCTCATCGACAACGACATGCTGGGCTCGATCAACCGCAATGTGCGAGGCATCGAAGTGAACAGCGACACGCTCTCCACCGCTGTCATCGCGCAAGTGTGTCTCGAAGGGCCGGGCCACTATCTGGGGAGCGACCAGACGCTCACGCTGATGCAGCGGGAGTATGTCTATCCCCACATCGCCAACCGCATGAGCCCCAAGGAGTGGAACGAAGCGGGCAAGCCCGATCTCGTCCAACGCGCGGCGGCGCGGAAGCGGGAGATTTTGTCGACGTACTATCCCGACTACATCCCGCGCGCGATCGACGATGCGATCCGCGCCAAGCATGATATCAAGTTGCGGCGCGAAGTGATGGAACCGGGCGATCCGCGGTGGGCGGGGTGACGTTTCAACGGTTTCCGGCGTTTTCCTTTTTGTCATCCCCGCACTTGTTGCGGGGACCCATCGCGCCGGAGATGCACTCCGCGGAGTAATGGGTTGCCGGAATAAATCCGGCATTGTCAAGGTTTGGGATTGCGTGCATGCGGAGGGAAGTGGAGTTATAGCACTACCCTCATGGAGCACCCTATTCTCACAACGATCCGCCGTGCGGGCTTCGTGCCATTCGGCTGGTTTGAGCCCACGACCGATGATGGCGTTCCGGGCAACGCACGCTTTGTCATCCTGATCGGCAACGCGGGGCCGGAGATGTTCGCACGCTTCACCCGCGAGCGCGATCTGTCGCGGGATACGCTTGATCAGTGGACGGAAGATGTAGCCGGCGCGCTTGCCCGCGATCTCGATGCTGCTGTCGCATTTCCATTCTCCAAGCCTCCGCTTCCCTTTCTCACCTGGGCCAGGCGTGCGGGCGCTGGCCATATCTCGCCGCTTGGTCTCAACATTCATCCGGTTTACGGCTTGTGGCATGCCTACCGCGCCGCCCTGCTGTTCCCTGTCGCGTTCGATTTGCCGACACGGAAACTTGGCGCTCATCCTTGCGAGGCTTGCGAAGAACGGCCGTGTCTTTCGGCCTGCCCGGTCAATGCGTTCTCGATTGAGGGCTACGATACAAGGGCCTGCGCCCAGCATCTGGCAGGCGGTAAGGGCAAGGAGTGCATGGAGGCAGGATGCCTGGCGCGCCGGGCTTGCCCGGTGGGCCCGGAGTTCCGCTATTCATCGCAACAGACGCGGTTTCATATGGAGGCGTTTCTCGCGGCCAGAATGAAATCGATGTAGGGGATTG
>JAAURV010000088.1 GCA_012032065.1 Hyphomicrobiales bacterium | reverse complement strand
TGGCAGCCGTGCTCGGCTATCTGTCGGGCTCCATCCCGTTCGGGCTTCTGCTGACGAAAGCAGCTGGGCTGGGCGATGTCCGCAGCATCGGTTCCGGCAATATTGGCGCAACCAATGTCCTGCGTACCGGCAACAAGAAGATCGCGGCACTCACGCTGCTGCTCGATGCATTGAAGGGGACGGTTCCGGTCCTCCTTGCCGCTTGGGCTTGGGGGACGAATGCCGGGATCGCCGCGGGGCTGGCGGCGATGGCGGGGCATCTCTTTCCGGTCTGGCTCGGCTTCAAGGGCGGCAAAGGCGTTGCGACCTCGATTGGCGTGCTGTTCGGCTTTGCGTGGCCATTGGGGCTGATCTTCCTTGCGATTTGGTTGGCGCTTGCGTTCCTGTTTCGCATCTCCTCGCTTTCGGCGCTCACCGCGAGTGCATTGACGCCGCTGTGGGCTTACTTGATTGGCAGTGCCGATCTCGTATGGCCAACGCTGGCGATGGCTGCCGCCGTGTGGGTCATGCATCGCGCCAACATCGGCCGCCTCCTGCGGCGCGAGGAACCGAGGATTTCTCTCGGCAAGAAAGCATGATCCGCCTGCTGACCGACGCGCAGCGCCGGGATTGGCTGAGGCTGTCCCGCCTCCGAAAATGTCGGCCCGGCGACATTCAGGCAATTGGTCAATCGCTTTGGCGGCGCGGGAGCAGCACTCGAAGCCCTGCCCGATCTTTCGAGAAGAGGTGGCCTGTCCCGCCCGCTGAGGATTTGCAGCGAAGAGATTGCCGATCAGGATCTTGAAAACGCGAAAGGGTGCGGCGCGCAATTCGTGGTGCCCGGCGAGACAGGCTATCCACCCCTGCTCCGCCATATCGACGGCGCACCGCCGCTGCTGTGCATCAAGGGCGATGCAACTCTCGCCGATATGGATGCCGTGGCAATCGTCGGCGCGCGCAACGCGTCCGCCATCGGCCGCAAGTTCGCACGCCAGCTGGCGGCGCAGATTGGAGAGGCGGGTTACCTGATCGTCTCGGGCCTTGCGCGCGGCATTGACACCGCGGCGCACGAAGCAGCGCCGCAATGCCGAACGCTTGCAGCCCTCGCGGGCGGCATCGACTATGTCTATCCGCCGGAAAACGACGCCCTTCAGCGTTTGATCGGCGAGAAGGGCCTGCTTGTCAGCGAAATGGCGCCGGGAACAGTGCCGAAAGCAGAGCATTTTCCACGCCGCAACAGAATCATTTCCGGGATTTCCCGCGCCGTCATCATCGTCGAGGCTGCGATGCGCTCCGGCTCCCTCATCACCGCCAGATTGGCGGGCGAACAAGGCCGCGATGTCTTCGCGGTTCCAGGCTCCCCGCTCGATCCGCGCTGCGAGGGGGCCAACAAGCTGATCAAGGATGGCGCAAGCTTGCTGACGAGCGCAAGCGACGTGCTTACGTCGCTCAGCGAAACCTATGTCCCGGCCCGCGAACAGTTCCTCGAGCCCGAATCCGAAGGCCCCGGAGTTCCCGACATGACGGATGATGAACGGAAGCTCTTGCTGTCGTTGCTGTCGCCCTCGCCCATCGATATCGACGACCTCATCCGCGAGAGCGGGCTTCCAGCGGCCGTGGTGACCGCGATCATTCTCGAACTCGAACTCGCCGGCCGCGCCATGAGGCATGCAGGCGGCAGCGTGTCGCGAGCCTGACAAAACCTCCTCCTCCCACGCGGAGCGTGCGGGGGGAGGTGGCGGTGGCGCGTCATCGCAACACTGCTCAGTCCACTTCGTCGTCCGGGATGACCCACGTCTCTTTCAGCGCGGCGTCCTTCCAGGTCTTGAAGGATGGCAGCGACAGAATGGCGTCCATGTAGCAACGCGTATCCTTCGCAACCGGGATTGCATAAGTCTCGAAGCGCGTGACGGCGGGCGCATACATGGCGTCGGCGTTGCTGAACTTGCCGAACAGGAACGGCCCGCCTTTGCCGTAATGCTTGCGGCAGGCGCGCCAGATGGTTTCGATGCGGGCGATGTCGTTCTTGATGGCATCGTTCATCGGAACCGCGCGCGCGGGGCGGCGCAGATTCATCGGGCAAGCGTTGCGCAGCGCCTGAAAGCCCGCGTGCATTTCGGCGCACGCCGACCGCGCTTGCGCCCTCGCGTTTCTGTTTTTCGGCCAGAGGTTCTTGGCGGGATAGACGTCGGCGACATATTCGAGGATCGCAAGCGAATCCCAGATCGTGAGATCTCCATGATGGAGAACCGGAACCCGCGCCGCGCCGGAATGCTTACGAATCTCGCGCAAAAATTTTGGCGTGTCGAGTTGCACGAAGACTTCCTGGAACTTGATGCCGGCCTGCGTCATTGCGAGCCACGGCCGCATCGACCACGACGAGTAGTTCTTGTTGCCGATGACCAATTGCAGGCCGCTCATGATTTTTCCTCTTTCTTCTCGATGAATTCGACTGGTCCGCCTGCTTCTTTCCAGGCGCTGAACCCGCCTTTGAGATTAATCACCGGCTTAAGGCCCATACGCTGCAAGACCTGCGTTGCCAGCAGCGAACGCCAACCGCCGGCACAATGAACGACGAAGGTCCGGTCCTCGCCGAATACCGGCCGGAAGTAGGGGCTTTCGGGATCGGCCCAGAACTCCAGCATGCCGCGAGGCGCATGGAAAGAGCCGGGAATGCGTCCTTCGCGCTCGACTTCGCGAACGTCGCGGATATCGACGATCGTGACATCGGGCCGCCCGAGCATCTTCATCGCGTCTGGCACTTCGACGCTCTCGACTTCAGCCTCTGCTTCGGCCATGAGCTGCTTGTAGCCGACGGCGATTTTCTGAGCCAATTTCCCTCCTACATCGAACGCGGCAGATAACGCCACGAGACGCCTGCCACGGCAAGCAATCCGAAGCCTAGAATAACAAACACCGATCCGATGTCGAAATAGATCAGGGTTATGGCGAAAACAAAGCCCGGGATAAGTTCCGACAGATCGATGAAGGTGCGGTAGACGGCCGTCATGCGCTGCCGGTCGCGCGCCCGAACCGAACGCAGGAACGGAATCCCTCCGACACCATCCAGGCCGGATGCCGCCACTGAGCCGATGAGTAAAAGCATGGAAGCGGCAATGGGATAGGACGTCCCCGCCAAACCCGCCGCGACCGAGGCAATCGCCGCGACAACGAAACAGCCGACAATCACGCTCCTCACTCCTGAACGAAGCGCCAGCCGGCCGAATCCATAGGCCGTGAACAGCGTCGCCTGGCTCAACGAGATGACGAGACCGGCGAACTGCTGGCTCTTGCCGCTTTCGACCAGAAGCAGCGGCGCATAGATGAACAGCGTTGCCCAGAAGATGGAGCGGCCAAAGGCGATGAGCCACGCCAGCCTCAGGCGGGGCTGGGCGATGAAACGGCCGACATTGGCCAGAGGGTTGAACGGTTCAAGAGTCCCGGAAGGAAGCGTCTTCGCATCGGAGAGCCGTAGCCACCAGAACACCGCCAACAGGAACAGCGATACCGCGGCGCTGACCAGTTGCGGCCCCCAAGCGCCATACTGCGTATAGAACCACACGCCTGCCGCGGGCCCCGCCATCCAGGAAACGGTTGAGACGCTGAGACGGATGGGCTCGGTGCGCGTCAGGTCGGCGCGGCGGATGTGGTCGAGGATGTAGAGCGACAGCGTGATATGCATGACAGCAGCGCCGCAGTTGCGCAGATACATGCCGATCCCCTGCCCCACGATCGTAAAGGAGGCAAGAAACAGGCCCGCCGCGATCATGAGCCCGATGCCGAGCGTATAGGCCCAGCGCCGCCGCAACCGGCCCAGGATGTACGGCAGCGCCAGCGTGGTCACCAGCACGGCCAGCGAAACGAAGGCAGATAACACACTGACGGCCTGGCTGCTCTTCAGCAGGTCGAATGCCTGTAGCGAAATGACGGTCGAGTTGAGAGAGCGCACCAGCGACTCGATGGCGAAGATGGCGCCGAAGGTCATGGCGCCGGCGCGTCTCGTAAGCCCTATTTCCTGATGGTGTTCTGCCGTCACGGGATTGAATCCTGCGTCTTTAAGAGCAAATTGAAAGGCGCTCGGGAAGCCCTGCTTGGAAGTTGGGCAACATGCGCGAGAGGTATGGCTTGCCGGGCAAAGTGCGGAGGCTTATTCAGCCCACATGTCCGCGAATGAAAAGCAGCGTGTTGCTTTTGTCTCCATGCTCGCGAGTGCGGCACTCGCGGGCGGAAAGCTTCTTGCAGGGCTGGCGACGGGATCTCTCGGCATCTTGTCGGAAGCGGTCCACAGCACCATCGATTTCGGCTCGACGATCATGACGCTGATTGCGGTGCGTATTGCCGACAGGCCGCCAGACGACAGCCACCACTACGGCCACGCAAAGGTGGAAAGTGTTTCAGCACTCGTCGCCACCGGTTTGTTGTTCGCGACCACGGGCTGGGTCGCATACGAGGCAATCAAGAGGCTTGTGACCGGTCACTACGAGGTCGGAATCACATGGTGGGCCGTGGCGATCATCGCCGCATCGATCGTCGTGGACATCACCCGCTCCCGCGCCTTGATGCGCGTTGCCAGGAAAACATCGAGCCAGGCGCTGGAAGCCGATGCTCTGAACTTCTCGAGCGATATGTGGAGTTCGCTCGTCGTCTTGGCGGGCCTCGCCGCCGTCTGGGCCGGATATCCCGCGGCCGATCCGCTTGCCGCACTGGTTGTCGCGGTCTTCATTGCCCGCGCCGCCTGGAAGCTTGCCGGAAGCACGCTCGACACACTTCTCGACGCGGCGCCAATCGAAGCCACCAACGAAATACGCCGCTTGGCGGAAGGCACGGAAGGCGTGCTGCGCGTCAAGGACCTCAGGGTGCGCCCTGCCGGCCCAACGATCTTCGTCAGCCTCGCCGTCGACGTAGCGCGAACCATGCCAGTGGATGACATCTCGCGCCTGAGGTCCGAGCTCCCGGCGAAGATTCGCGGCCGGTTTCCCAATGCCGATGTCGTTCTCGATGCCGATCTCGTGGCGCTCGACGACGAGACGGTGTTTCAAAGGATCATGCTGATTGCCGCGCGCCATCGAACTGCAATCCATCATCCCATGGTTCAGCGGATCGGCGGACGCCTGGCCGTGAGCTTTGACATTGAAGTCGACGGAGATATGCCGCTGGAGACGGCACATGAAACCGCAACCCGGCTCGAATGCGACATCCGCCGGGAGCTAGGCCCCGAAATTGAAGTCGAAAGTCACATCGAACCTCTTCCCGAGCGCATGCTCGAAGGCCAGGAAGCCTCCGAGTCCGAACGAAAGCGGGTTGCACCGAAGTCGGCATTCTGGCGGCGCGGGAGAAGCGATTGACCGACTTGCACAACATCCGCATCCGCCAGAATGGCGAAGGCCTGTTCGTGCACTATCACTGCCGTTTTGCCGGTTCCGATACGGTCGACGACGTTCACGCAGCCGTCGATCGCATCGAAGCCGCTTTGCAGCGCCGCATTCCGGGCATCAAGCGCGTCGTTGCCCATGCGGAACCCGTGGGATACCAGCGTCACGAACTTTAGAGTTGCGCCGCGACTTTCTCGATTTCGGCGACCCACTTCTTTGCGTCCTCGGGAATCTCCGTGGGGTGAACCTTGGAGTAGGCTTCGTAGTAGGCTATTTCGAGCAGTCCCGTGAGTGTTGGCAATCCGCAGGTCTTTGCGATCCGCCGCAACTCTATGAGAGTTTGAGCGATGTGGTCGGCGGCTTCCGTCTCGGTCCTATGGCGGGTCTGCCCGTTTGCAGCGCCCAAGGAGTGGTGAGTTCCGATGACGTGCATTGTGCATTTTCATTGCTACTTTCCGTTGAGACAAATGGATTCGTCTAGATAAGGTAGAGTACATATAAGATTGAATGTTCTTACGTAAAGTAATCTAAGATTGAAACTGCCTCTGGCCGCATTACCTTGCAGCCTTACGCGGATGCCTATATGAGGCGGGTCCATCCCCAAAACGGAACCTGGAATGACCGTCGTCGTCGTCGAGTCCCCGGCGAAAGCCAAAACCATCAACAAATATCTTGGCAATGATTTCAAGGTCTTGGCTTCTTATGGCCATGTCCGCGATTTGCCCGCCAAGGATGGTTCGGTGAAGCCCGACGAAGACTTTGCCATGGATTGGGAGGTCGATGGAAAATCCGCCAAACGCCTCTCCGATATCGCGACAGCGCTCAAGGACGAGGACCGGCTTATCCTTGCCACCGACCCTGATCGTGAAGGCGAAGCTATCTCCTGGCACGTGCTGGAGGTGTTGCGAAACAAGGGCGCCCTGAAGGGAAAGGCCGTCCAGCGTGTGGTCTTCAACGCGATCACCAAGCAGTCGGTGCTGGACGCCATGCAGAATCCCCGCGACATCGACGCGGCGCTGGTCGATGCCTATCTCGCGCGCCGGGCGCTCGACTATCTCGTGGGCTTCTCGCTTTCGCCGGTACTGTGGCGGAAGCTTCCTGGCGCGCGCTCGGCCGGCCGCGTGCAATCGGTGGCGCTGCGGCTGATCTGTGATCGCGAGCTCGAAATCGAGGCTTTCAGGGCACAGGAATACTGGAGCGTGGACGGCGCCTTCGTCACGCCGCAGGGAGCGGAGTTCCAGGCATCGCTCGGCGCCATTTCCGGCCAGCGTCTCGGCAAGCTCGACATCAAGACCGAAGCCGATGCCCGCGCCATCGAAGCTGCGGTCAAGGGTGCCCGCTTCTCGGTCGACAGCGTCGAGAGCAAACCGGCCAAGCGCCACCCCTACCCGCCGTTTCGCACATCGACACTTCAACAGGAGGCCTCGCGCAAGCTGGGGTTCTCGTCCGCCCGCACCATGCAGTTAGCCCAGCGGCTCTATGAGGGCGTGGACATCGGCGGCGAGACGGTGGGCCTCATTACCTATATGCGAACCGACGGCGTCGACATGGCTGGAGAAGCGATAGCTCAGGCTCGCAACGCCATTCTCAAGAACTTCGGAGAGCCCTATCTTCCTTCGGCGCCGCGCCGCTACACGACCAAGGCCAAGAATGCCCAGGAAGCGCATGAGGCGATCCGGCCAACCGACATGTTCCGGCACCCTGCGAGCGTGCGCAAAGCCCTCGATGACGATCAGCTTGCCCTCTACGATCTCATCTGGAAACGCACCATCTCGAGCCAGATGGAAAGCGCCGAGCTCGAGCGCACCACGGCAGACATCGGCACGGATGGCCATGACGGCAAACATTATTCCTTCCGCGCCACTGGCTCGGTGATCAAGTTCGACGGCTTCCTTAAGGTCTATCACGAAGATCTCGACGACGCCGAGGACGAGGATGCGCGCCGCTTGCCGCCGATGGCGAAAGGCGACTCGATCGGCGTGCGCAAGATCGAAGCCGCACAGCACTTCACCGAGCCGCCGCCCCGCTACTCGGAAGCTTCGATCATCAAGAAGCTGGAAGAGCTGGGCATTGGCCGCCCGTCCACATACGTTTCGATTCTCTCCACGCTGCGCGACCGCGGCTATGTGAAACTCGAAAGGAAGCGGCTCATCCCGGAAGACAAGGGACGCGTTGTCACCGCATTTCTAGAGTCCTTTTTCGGCAGATACGTCGAATACGATTTCACCGCCGATCTCGAAGAGAGGCTCGACAAGGTATCGAACGGCGAAAATCGACTGGAAAACAGGTGTTGCGCGATTTTCTGGCGCGATTTTCGCGGTGGCGCTCTCCGAAATCAAGGAGCTTCGCGTCACCAATGTCCTCGATGCTCTGAACGATATTCTGGCGCCTCATATCTTCCCGGCCCGCGCCGACGGCGGCGATGCGCGCGCATGCCCGTCCTGCAGCAACGGCCAGCTCTCTTTGAAACTCGGCAAGTTCGGCTCGTTTGTCGGTTGCTCGAATTATCCCGACTGCAAGTTCACCCGTCCGATGACCGCGGGCGGCGATGCTTCCGATGCCGTTCCCGCCGAAGGTGTCGAGTTGGGTGTCGATCCCGAAACCGGCGAAAAAGTAACGCGGCGAATTGGACGCTTTGGCCCGTACTTGCAACTCGGTGAAGCCGTCGATGGCGAGAAGCCAAGGCGCGCATCAATCCCGAAGGGCTTCGACCCGAACACAATCGATCTCGATACGGCGTTGCAGCTCTTGTCGCTTCCCCGTGAGATCGGCATTCACCCCGAAAGCGGAAAACCGATCAACGCCAACTTCGGCCGGTTCGGTCCCTTCATTCTGCACGACGGCACCTATGTGAACCTCGAAGGCCCGGGCGACGTCTTCACCGTCGGTATCAACCGCGCGGTGGATCTGATCGCCCAAAAGAAAGCGAAGGGCGGCTCGCCACGTGCCCGTCCCGGCGCATTGAAGGATTTGGGTCCGCATCCTGATGGCGGCGGCAACGTTCAGGTGATGTCCGGGCGATACGGGCCTTATGTCAAGTTCGGTAAGATCAACGCAACCCTGCCGAAGGACCGGGACCCGGCGACGATCACATTGGATGAAGCGTTGGCTCTGGTTGCCGAACGTGCGGCAAAATCGGGGGGTAGCAGCAAGAAGTCCGCCGCCAAAGAAAGCCCCCTGCCAAGAGGGGGCGTAAAGAAACCTGTGAAGAAGTCCGCCGTCCCCGAAGCCGTCGAACAAGGATGATTGGGCGCGCTGAAGCCGAACTTTTCTGCTGCCGCCTCGGGCGATGTGGTAGCCCAAAGTCGTGGTATAGTGACCGGCATGCCAGGCGGATGAATCAGGATGGCGGACTGTCCCTATTGCCTCGAAAAGATCAAGCAGGGTGCCAAGAAGTGCCCACATTGCCAGTCGGCCCTTGATGGCGATGCAGCCACGGCCAATTCAACTGTCTATGTCGTCGATAAAGGTCTGCTCAGGTTCGGCAAGTTCGCCCTCGCCCTGCTCGCGATTTTCACCCTGATCGGCCTCTATCTGTTCGGCTATGACATCAAGGAGGCGGGACAGAAGGCTGCCGAAGCCGAACTCACGGCACAGAAGGCGCTTGTCGCGCTCGACGCCAAGATGGTCGATCTCGAGAAAAAGATCGGCGAGAGCAATCAGACGCTCGCGCGCGTGGTTGAGCTCGAAATCCAAGTCGCAGGGCACCGCCAGAAGATGGAAGCGAGCGCCAGGGAGGTGAAGTCTCTCGTGGCGGAGTTGCGCGGCCAGAGGCAGGAAGCGGGTGAGATCGTTGTCGAGTTGCGGCGCCTCAGCACCGGCCAGACGCAAGTCGCAGTCGCCAAGCGTCAGGAGCGTGGCATCGAGACGGATCGCGGAAAACTCTGGGGCGTCGGATCGACAATCAAGTACCGGTTCATGGACGGAACCACGGAAGCCAAAGACCTGGTCCGGACCGCCATTTCCGCGTGGTCTGACAACGTCAATCTCGACATCTCCGAGGTCGAGTCGGGTGCCGCTGAAATCCGCGTCTCGTTCAAGGAATCTGGCTCCTGGTCTTTCGTGGGCACCGATTCACTGGCCATTCCCGAGAACCAGCCGACCCTTAATTATGGCACCATTGCAGATCTCGGAAACAAGGACGAGGCAATGCGGGTGGTTACGCACGAATTCGGGCATGCGTTGGGCTTGGTTCACGAGTACCAGAATCCGGCCGCCGGCGAGGTCTTCGACCGCGCCGCGCTCGAAGCCTATTTCGGCGGACCGCCAAACAACTGGGATAAGGCGACGGTCGAACAGAATTTCCTCGCGAAACCGAGCTATCCGGGGGCGCGCGACTACGACTCCGCTTCGATCATGAACTACACGTTCGACAAAAGCGTTTTCAAACCCGGAAAGGAAACGAAGCCCGGCTTTACGCTTTCGGAGAGCGACAAGAGTTACATTGCGTCGCTTTATCCGGATTGATGCGCATTGAACAACACGCGCGGTCTAGCGCATAACGCGCTCAAGTGGAATCACTTGAGCGTTCAGTTATGCGCCAGATTCAAATTGCTAGAGCAACTTACCGGCGGTCGAATGACCGCCGGTTGCTCTAGGCCGATTGTAGAATTGTC